>JAQVDY010000038.1 GCA_028698215.1 Actinomycetota bacterium
TTAATCCGGGATTGGTTCAAGCTTTGATAGGCAGTAGAGACCGCTGCCGGCATTTCTTCCGTACCAGTATTTATAATCTTGCCTGTACCCAGGTCGTAAACAGATTTAAATTGGGGCGCTTCCGCCTTAAATCCCAGCTGGGCCAAGGTGTCTGCAAAAGCCTGGCAAACATAATCTTCCCCATGGGTTACCCATACCTGCTGTGGTTGGGGGTTAAAGCTATTGATCCAAGCCAGCAATCCATCCTTATCTGCATGGGCAGACAGACCCTTGAAATTATAGATGGCAGCCCTTACTGCTATTTTCTCCCCATAAATATCCACCTTATCTGCTCCTTCCACCAATTCCCGGCCCAAAGTGCCCTGGGCCTGAAAACCTACAAACACTATTGCGCTTTCCTCTCTCCATAAATTATGTTTTAGATGATGCCTGATCCTTCCCCCCTCACACATTCCACTGGAGGCTATAATAACCTTGGGAACCGGATCATAATTTAAGGCTTTAGACTCCTGGGTAGAGTCTGTAAACGATAAGTTGGGAAAATCCAAGGGGTCCAATCCATTTAAAACCAAATCCCTGGTAGGGGTATCTCCATAAACTTTTAAATCATGATCATACAGTTTGGTAAGCTCGGAAGCTAAGGGGCTGTCCACATAAACCGGGAAACCAGCCTGTTTTACCAGTTTTCTTTCCTTTATTTCCCTAATTAAGTATAGCAGTCCCTGGGTTCTTTCCAAGGCGAAAGAGGGTATTATAACATTACCTCCCTGGTTTAATATTTTATCTATTATGCTAGCCAGGCCTTGTGCATAATCTCCCCTTTTTTCATGATTACGGTCTCCATAAGTGGATTCCATGACTACTAGATCAGCATTATCAATATATTGGGGATTTTTTATAATGGGCTGCTCCATATTACCGATATCACCGGAAAAAACTATTTTTTTTGATATTCCGTCCTCTTTTAAAAACACCTCCAGGCTGGCTGAGCCCAGTATGTGCCCTGCGTCTACAAAATTAACCTGTATGCCGTGCCCCAAATCATACCGCTGCCCATAGCGGCAAGGCTCTAAAAATTCCAGGGTTTTGGCAACATCAGCCTTGGTGTACAGGGGTTCTACCTCTGCCTCACCTGCTCTCCTGGCTTTCTTGTTTTCCCATTTTGCATCAGTTTCCTGTATTTCTGCGCTATCCTTTAACATTACGGTAATAAGTTCGCAGGTCACCTCTATAGCAAATATCTTTCCCTTAAAACCCTGCTTTGCCAGCAATGGAAGCCTGCCGCTATGGTCAATATGGGCATGGGTTAACAGCACAAAATCAATTTCGTCTGCATTAAAAGGGAGGCTCTGGTCACTGCCCTTATCCTCTCCCTGCTGCAGTCCGCAGTCTACCAAAATCTTTTTCCCATTAACTTCCAACCCATAGCAGCTGCCGGTTACTTCCCTGGCTGCCCCATAAAATGATAATTGCATATTTTGCCTCGCATTTTTAGTAAATATTGATTAGTATTATATATATTTATTCCTATATTTAAAAACAACCGGGACTGGCCTGGCAATATTATCCAGTATCCAAGATTTTAGCCTATTGATTCTGCTTTACATTATTTTTAGTTATCTATTTTAAAAAGTTTTAAAATAAACTAGAATTATATAATATAATTAATGAAACTTATTTTTGTTTTATACGTTTAATAAGACAATATAAACCCTTAATAGAAAGGGGCAATCATGACTAAGATATCATTAATTATTCTAGGTATACTGGTAGCAGTAATGGGAATTCTGGGAATCATCCCCGGCATTAATCTGGGATCTGAGCCTGTGTGGCATGCAGTAGTAAAAATAATAATAGGACTTATTGCTGTAATTATAGGACTGGCAGCTAAAAAAAGAGCATAACAGTCAGCCGATTTGAAGTTTTAGGTTAAATCAGCCATTATTTTTTAATGGCTGATTTATTTTATATACTGAACTCCATAAGCCCTGCAGCTACTTTTCTTTCCTATTTTCTTACGTTTATATTTTTAAAAATATTATGATAATATCTATTAAGATATTTAAATTTAGACCCGGTTTAGCTTAATTTAGATATCTTTATTATTAATAACTTAAAAAGGGAGATAAATATGAAAAGCCTTAAAGGAACCAAAACGGCCGAAAACCTGTTAAAATCCTTTGCCGGAGAGTCTCAGGCCAGGAACCGTTATAACTACTACGCTTCCATAGCTGACAAGGAAGGCTATAAGCAGGTCAAAAATATTTTTAATGAAACTGCTGATAACGAAAAAGAGCATGCTAAAAGATTCTTTAAATTCCTGCTCCAGGGCTTTGAAGGCGAGCTTCCTACTGCTATTGATATTGAAGCTTCCTATCCTGTGGCTATGGCCGGCACTTTGGATAACCTCAAGGCAGCAGCTAGCGGAGAAAATGAAGAATGGTCAGAGCTATATCCTACCTTTGCGGATGTGGCCGAGCAGGAAGGATTTAATGAAATTGCCAAGGTATACAGAAACATTGCGGCAGCCGAAGAAAGACATGAAATAAGGTATAATAAGCTTATACAAAATATGGAAAACAACAGGGTGTTTAGCAGAGACAATACCGTACTCTGGAAATGCGGTAATTGCGGTTATGTGCATGAAGGACCTGAAGCCCCTGAAGAATGCCCGGCTTGTGCCCATCCGCAAGCCCATTTTGAGATTTTTACTGAACCCTACTAAATAGACTAAAAAGGCAATATTATCTAAATACCTCCTGCTGATGCAGGAGGTATTTTTATTCTATCTTTTGGTACTCATGGACTAATTGCTTGATTCCGGTAAGATGCCTGCCTGGCCAAAAACATGAGAGCCAGGCCTATAAGTATAAACATAGAGTTTAACACCACGGCATAGATTAAAAGATACCTTATGGCTGTTACCAGGCTGTAAGCATTATAGGAGGTAATAACCTGGTTATAGTTTTCAGAAACAGCAGCCAGCTCTACTGATATTTCCGCAAGGTCCTGCCCTAAGCGGTCCATATCTTCAGTATTGGTCTTAAGATTTTCCTGCACCAGTACCAGGTCTTTAGATAGCCCCACCATGTTATGGCCAATAACGGTAAAATAGTCCTCTGCCCCGCCCAGAGGCTTAAATCCCAAGATTTCAAAGCCGACCATTTTGGCCACTTCCTGGAAAGCCTGTCCTGAGTCATATGAAATTTCTGAAGTATAGGTGATAGTATCAGTGGTAGTCTTTAAGGTTTCTGCTACATGCCCTATAGCTGTATTGGAATTATGCATGGTTTCAATAATCTCTTCTAAAGAGTCTGCTACAGATAAAGTTAGTTGCTGAATTTCAACAATGCTTTTCTGATGAGTACTCAAAAACACCAGGCCTCCTGCAGAAGCCAGGCTGCCGCATAAACCGAATATTATTACTATCAAGGAAAAAATAGTGGTTAATTTTCTAGTCATATTGTATTTCCAATTTAATATTTTATAAATATGTTTAAATATTACCACAAACCACAATAGCTGAGAAAAGCTTTTCCCAGGCAGGCCCATCAGATAAAAATTGGCGGTTTAAAGAATATATCAATATAGTAAAATAAGAGCATGTCAACTTTAATAAAACAGGGGGAAAAGAATTGAAAAAAATAAATATTGCCCTCATTGGCAAGAAATTTATGGGAAAAGCTCATACCCATGCCTATACCGACTTGTCCCTATTTTTGAGCCGGAGGTAAAAATAGTTAAACATACTTTATGCGGTACCCAAGACAGTGTACTTGATCTAGATTCAAAATGGGCTGGCAAAACGGCTCCCTTATTTTTGATATAAAAAGAATGAATGAATTGGAATTCTATTCTTCCCGCCAGCACCTGGCCAATGGCTTTAAGCGGGTAGTGGTAGGAGAAGGCAGCCATCCCTACAGGTCCAACTGGTAGCCGGCCGGCCATATTATTGGTTACGGAGATACTTTTGTTAACCAGGCCTATGATTTTATTGCTTCGGTCAGGGATAACCGGAAAGCAGAACCTGATTTCGAAGATGGCTATATTTGCCAGAAAGTACTGGATGCCGCCCAGAGATCGGCCAGGGAAAAGAAATGGATAAAAGTAGATTAGGGCTCAGGCGGTTTTAAAACCTGGCTTTTTCCCTGCCTTCTTTTACGCCTAACCCTTATTATTACCAGGACCACAATTAATACCAGCAGGCAGGCAGCTAATATAGGCACTATTATGGATAAAACTGAAACGGTGGTAGAGGTTACGTCCTCGGCAATGCTTACCGGAACATTGCCGGCTCCCGCAGTGGTAACGGTAACCGCAGGCCTAACTACCAGGGATTTTACTGCATTAACACCACCTGATATAAACAAACCCGCCAGCAGGGCTAAAACAGGATGGACATATTCCACAACAGAAGAGCTGGCAGCAAAAACAATGGCACCTGCCGCCGGGCGGACTACGCTCTGGATTATGTCATTGATGTGGTTTACTTCCGGTATCTTGTCGGCCAGTATCTCAATAACCGTAAGGAAGATCAAGGTGCCTATTATCCACCAGGAGGTCATGCCGTCCCAGGGAGACCCCAGTTTTATCAAATCAGTATACCTGGCCATCAATGATACTACCAATAAGGGTATATATGCATTTAACCCTGTGCTGGCAGAAAGGCCGAAGGCTGAAAAAATATTTAAAACTTCCAATTTATGCCCTAAACTTTATTATATGTTTAAACCTAATTGATGGGACAAAATTACCCCCTTCAAGAAGGAAGCAAAAACTGATTGCTAGGATAGCAAAGTTTCTGCCAATTGTATAATATGCTGGGGGTCGCCTTTTACTTTTATCTGGCCCATCAGGAAAGCCATGCCTATATTTAGTTCTCCCCTGACCAATTTTAAAAAATCAGCCGCTTCCATGATCAAAGTGCCTACCGGTTGCTTAATAGTGCCCTGGCCCACCCTTTTTTGTTTATCATTGATTACTATAAACCACTGTCCCCCTGATTGGCCTTTAATATCAAACTGGCACCTAAAATTTTTTCCCTTAAACTGGTGGGCAGATGAAAGCAGCCTTTCTTCTGCCAGGTCAAACACGTCCTGGGGAACCTTGATCTTATTTTTATCCAGCATGGCTAATTTTTTCCTTCCCCTTTAGAGGTTATCAGTATTAAAGGTATCTCCATCTTCCAGGGTACCCAGCCTGTAACCCTTGAAAAACCATCTCTGCCTTTGTTCCGAGGTCCCATGGGTAAAGCTGTCTGGGACTACATAGCCCTGGTACTGTTTCTGTATGCGGTCATCCCCTACTGCGCTGGCTGCATTGAGGGCTTCTTCTATATCGCCTTCATCCAGCAGATCAGCCCTTCCCACATAGTGCGCCCATACTCCAGCCAAATAGTCTGCCTGCAGCTCTAACCTTACATTTAGCTCATTGGCTTCAGCCTGGCTTACCTGTGACTGCAGCCTTTGCACATCTTCCATTATACCCAATATGGTCTGTATATGGTGGCCAACTTCATGGGCTACTACATAAGCTATGGCAAAATCTCCCGGAGCCTGGTAATTTTGCTGCAATTCATTAAAAAAGCTTAAATCTATATAAACTTTCTGGTCAGCTGGACAATAGAAGGGACCGGTGGCTGAACCTGCCATCCCGCAGGCAGACTCGACATAACCGGAATACACTACCAGCCCGGGGTAAATATATTCCATGCCTTCCTGGGCAAAAAGCTCAGACCATACATCTTCAGTTTCTGCCAATACTACCGATACAAACTGGAAAAGCTCATCTTCCTCCTGTGTGCCTTGATAAGTTCCCTGGGCTGCCGGGATATCTACAGGAGAGCCGCCTAAGACTTGAGATAGGTCAATTACCCCGCAGGCCCTAAGAACAAAAACAATTACAATAATAATTATAAGCCCTCCGCAGCCCCCTCCCAGGCCTCCGCTGAGCATTGTATTTTTGGGGCTGGTGCCGCGCCTATCCTCAACATTGGTGCTGGTTCTTCTGCCCTGCCATTTCATCTTTTTTTCTTTCTATTAAAATTGATAATTTTTATAATATTATAAATGCTCGCTATTAAATTTATGCTGCCAATCTAATTATAATTTCCTTTTCTAAGTATATCTATTATGATTATCTTACATTATAATAAAATAATATCATTAAAAATATTTTTCATAATGCCCAAGGAAATTTCTAAAACTGAAACTGAAAGCTGCTTGAGAGAAATCCTGGTAGAAGAAGGTTATATCCTGGATCAGCCTGCAGGCTTTTTAAATTTTGGCCCGGAAATAAAAGCTACTAAGGATAGTGAAGACTGGTATATTGAAGTAATTGGCTATGATCAATCCGGCCTGGAAAGGATCAAGGATTTCTATGAGGCTTTTTTCCAGGCAATCTCCAGACTTAACCACCAGGACTGTAAACACATCATACTAGCCATGCCCGCCATCTCCAGGAAATTGCTTCCCATAAGGGCCAAGATCTATAGAGTAGCCTGGCAGAGAATAGCCAATGCTTTCCCCGAGCTTGAGATATGGCTGGTAGATGTAGAAAGCAAAAAATATACCAAAACTTCCTGGATTTTTTGGTTAAAACCCAGCATTGATTAAGCTATTTTTAGTTTCTCCTGCCACTATAAGCCTTCAAGACAGCAATTTACTTTATCTCCCAAAAGCTAATAACTTATTTTTTTAATCTATCCGGCAGCACAGGTATCTTAAACACCTGTCCAGGATTTATAACGTTAACATCCTTGATCAGGTCTGGGTTAGCCTGTTGGATAAGATTATAGTAGTCAGCTCCTCCGGAACCATAATATTTTTTGGCAATCTGGCTCAAGGTATCCCCTTTTTGCACGGTATAAGTTTCAATTATCCCCGGTATGGTGCCCGGACGGGGTATATTACCCATGCCAATAGATTCCTTGCCTGCTGCTCTTTTAGAGATAAACTCCTTGGTTTTAGCCTTCTTTTTCATTTCCTGCAACTCTTTTTCTGCCCTTGCGGCCCTAGCCTTGGCGGCCTTTACTTTTCTCTCTGCAATATTGGCTTTCACCTCTGCTGCTGCTTTTGCCTTTTTAGCTGCCTCTGCCTCTTTTTTACCTCTATCAAAAAGACCCATATTAGCTCCTCCTTTTACCTATAATATTTTCTTAAAATAAAGTTTTTCCTACATTATGCCGCAAGCCCTGAGTGCAAAATATACTACCAGGGCAATAACCAGTACTATCATTACAGTAGCGCACCCTGATCTCTTTTTAGTGGTCCCGGCAGCAGGGGGCTGCTGTGGGGCAGGCGTAGTAGGAGTAGTACCCTGGCTCTGGCTCATACCTCCCAACACCTGGCCCAGTATATCTCCCATATTGGGAAACAGGCTCTGGGCCTGGTTGCTTTCCTGTCCTAAAATACTGGACAGGGCGCTGGCGCTTAAGCCTTCCTGTTGCTGTTTTTTCCCCAGCATGCCCATAATTATAGGGGCAGCCATAGTCAGCATATTGCTTATAGAGCCTATATCCAGGCCTTCTTTCTTGCTTAAGGATTGCTCTACTTCAGCTCTTTTGTCTCCCAATACATGTTTAAGTATTCCGTCCCCGTCAGCTGCACGGTAGTTGCTTATATAATCTGAAATATTATTCAGCACGCTGCCGTCATGGTCTTTGGCCAAAGCATTGGATATTGATTTGGCTTCCTGCTCATTTTTAGAATTTTTGGCCAGTGCTCCGGTTATTACCGCCATTACATCCGGTAATGCTTGTTTAGCCTTGTCTTTAGGTACACCTACCTGCTGGCTAATTTTATCTAAGGTGTCACCCCCCAGCATATTCATAACTGATTCAATCATTGACGCCATCTTTACCCCCACTGATAATTATGATAAATAATTTTTAAGTAAAACTGGGATACTATCTGCTTTAAAAAGCTGGCAGCTGGTGAAGCAGATAAATAATCCTGTCTTAACTTCATAATTGGTTACCAGGCCTGACTGGAATTGCTTTGCTGATTCTTTTCTGAAAGCAGAACGGTGGCAGTGCTATATATATCTGAAAAGAAAGCAGTCTTAACTTTGGTAACTGTAATCATGTATAATAATTTATCGTTATTATTGTTTAATAACCATTATAATTTTATAATGTATATTAATTACATTTTACTACTTAAAGATAAAATAACAAAACATATTTATTTAGGGATGGAGGGGTAAAATGCAGCTTAATGCACCTACGAAGGCTTTGTTCTGGATTAGTGTCATTCTGGCAGTTATAGGAGTAATTTTATTCATTGTAGGAGGCTTTACTTTAGACGTACTGGTTATCATTGCTTTTGGGTTTATAGCTGTAGCCTTTATATTGCTGGTACTAGGCGTCCTGTTAGAGAAAATCTAATATTTTAACTGGTGGCTATGGCGCTGCCTGCTGTTTAAACAATTGTCCATCATCTCTTTGATATTCACCGGGTTTTGTTTATAAGCCTTTAGGGGATATTATAGGTATGGTATTGTTCATTACCTGTAGGTTTTGTGAGCCTTGCCTAAATTGCCAGTATGGCCCAAGGAATATTTTATCTATAAATTATAATATTTGTATGATAGAATGGTTTTCCAAAGAGAGGACATATAAAGAGGCGTCCAGACTTTTATAATGATCCTCTCTTTTTTTAATTGAATAATTCTTAGTTGCAGCAAGCTTCCTCCCGCCAGGCGCCGACCCTTGTATTTAATCTAAATCCAAACTTTTATTCTGCTATAACTCCCAGGGGGTTTTGCTAATCCTTTTTTTATGGGTAATGGCTATGGAAGAAATTTAAAATATTTTAAAACATATGCCAAAAATGTTCGTCTTCTAAAACAAGCTGTTTGATAAAAACCTGGTTCTTTTATTAAAAAAAGACCTTTTTTTTTAGTTTTAAGTATTTTTTATCTAAGTTTGTACCTAAAATAGGCAAATTTTAAGATTAAATTGATGAAATTGTAAAATTATTCAAAGTTTTGATTGAACATTAACAGGATAAAAAATATAATATTTTTATTAGTACTTAACCGAAAATTTTCATAGCTGTCTTTTAAAATTTTATAACTTTTTTAAAATATCTTTTTATTATACAAAACCAAGAAGGAGCGATGATGGAAAAGTTTTTCTCTTTCAAGAAAAGAGGCACCAATGCCCGGACAGAAGTCCTTGCCGGTATAGCCACTTTCCTTACTATGAGTTATATCATAGTGGTGAACCCGGCTATTTTGTCTGATGCAGGTATGGAATTTAACGGTGTCTTGTTTGCTACAGTTTTAGTCGCGTCCCTGTCCACAATTTTTATGGGGCTGTTTGCAAACCTGCCCTATGCGCTAGCTCCCGGAATGGGATTGAATGCTTTCTTTACCTATTCACTGGTAATCGGTAGCGGTTTAAGCTGGCAGACAGCATTGGGAGCTGTTTTTATCTCCGGTATTATCTTCATTATTCTGTCTGTTACTAAAATACGGACCATTATTATGAAAGCAGTGCCTGTACCCATAAGGCAGGCAGTGGCCGGAGGTATTGGACTATTTCTGGCATTTATCGGTCTAAGATCCGTAAATTTCATCGTGCCAAATGAAGCTACCACTATAGCCTTTGGAGGCATGAATGCCCAAACCATCATCTTTATCGTTGGGCTTATAATAACAGGCTTCCTGGTAGTAAGAAGAATAAAAGGGGCATTGATTATTGGTATTATAGTTACTTCAATCATCGCTTTTGTGACTTCCCTTTTTATGGAAACCCCTATCGTCACTCCTCCTACTGGAGTATTTGCCCTCCCATCATTTTCAGTATTTTTCAAGCTGGATATTCTGGGGGCTTTAAAGTTCTCATTGATAGGGCCAATTTTTGCCCTGTTGTTTACGGATATGTTTGACAGTATTTCCACTTTCCTGGGAATAGCCACCACGGCTAACCTGGTTGATGAAAAAGGGGAGCCCGTAGACGCTCCCAAGGCCCTTCTGGTAGACGCAGTTTCCACTACCATGTCCGGCCTTTTTGGCACATCTCCCGGAACCACTTATGTGGAAAGTGCTGCTGGTGTGGAAGAAGGCGGAAGAACTGGCCTCACTGCCATAGTAGCTGGCTTACTGTTCCTGCCTTTTATGTTCTTCTCCCCTATCTTAAGCTTCATTCCTTCCGTAGCCACAGCACCTATCTTAGTGATTGTAGGCTTGTTCATGATGACCGGAATCATGAAGCTGGATTGGTCCAACTATGAAGAAAGTTTCCCCGCATTCCTGGCTTTCATCCTGATACCCCTAACCTATAGCATCACTCAGGGTATCATCTGGGGACTTCTGTTATACACAGTAATAAAACTGTTAAAGGGCAAAGGCGGAGAAATACATCCCATGCTCTATATCATTGATGTCTTAGCCATAGTAGGTCTGGTATTCCAGATATTCTAGATCTCAGTACAAATATCGTATACAAACTAAAGGATGCCCTACAAATAGGCATCCTTTAGTTTTATTTACTGCCTGTTGTTTATTTCCAGTTATCTAGTGCCTTATAAATTAGTAAAAAGTCATAATTGTATACTCTTGGCATAACTGTAAAAAGCCTCGATTTTTTCAATTGAGGTATCATTTTGTATATTATGGGTCGGCCCCAAAATCAAACCACCATTATAGCCCACGGTTTTAACTCTTTTTAGTATCTCCTGCTTTAGGCCTTCTATAGTAGCAAAGGGAAGAGTTTCCTGCTCATCTATAGTCCCCATAAAACAAAGGTCTTCTCCAAAGCTTTCTTTTATTTGTGCAGGATCCATACATTTGGGCTGAACCGGATTTAATATATCAACTCCTACTTCAATTAAGTCCTCAATTATAGGGGTAATAAAACCATCGCTATGGAAGGCTATCTTTACCTTTTCATTGGTTTTTTTTATCTCTTCTATTAACAGCCTGTACCTTTCTTTTAAAAATTCCCTAAACATTTCCGGTGACATAATCATCCCGTTTTGCATACCTACATCATCCCCTATCCAGATTATATCCACCCCTATTGATGCCAGCTTTTTGCCTGCAGGCACATAAAATTCCAAAATCTTATCCATCAGCAGGTTAACAAATTCCTTGTTTATAACCATATCCATCAGTAAATTATCCATACCCCTTAAATACCAGGCTAACTCAAATATAGTGCAGGTAAGATCTACCATGGTGGCATAATGGGCCCCAAATTCTTCTTTCATCTTTATAACCCCGTAATACCTGGCTTCCTGATAGGGGTTTGGAACCTTAAAAGCCTTTAGCTCTTCCATAGTTGCCTTCTCCAGGGGCTTAAAAATAATCTCTGCATATGACCCATGGCCATGCTTTATGGTGCCAAAGCCTATCCCCCATTCATCCCGGTCAGTTTCATTCCTGTATATCTTACCCCATGAATCTGCTACCCCTACCGGGCAGTTGACAATGTCGTTGCCCAAATGGGTAAGTAGTTTATTTCCCCTTAAACCATATTTTCGATAAAGTTTATCTTCTACTTCAGGTACCACTTCCGCAAAAAGGGGTACCCGGTCCGGCTTTTCAATATTTATGGCTTTAAATACTCTTTTCCTGGAATTAACCATCTTAGTTCTCCTAAAATCATAATATAATGCTGCCGTACTTGGTATCAGCCCCAACATTTAGAAATTATAAATAAAGGATCCCG
>JAQVDY010000039.1 GCA_028698215.1 Actinomycetota bacterium
TGATTGTACTTAAATTTGGCCTGATTGGCCAAATTTCTTATATGGGATATTCCCAATACCTCCAGGCCCAAGTAGCGGGCCATTATAGTTTCAGTTACGGTGGACATGCCCACTGCATCAGCACCTGCCAGCTGTAATCTTTTAGCTTCTGCCCTGGTTTCCAATGAAGGCCCCTTTAGGCCGGCATAGACTCCGTTTTTTAAATTAAGGCCAAGCTGCCTTCCGGCTTTCCGGGCCAGCTGTAAAAGATTAGGGCTATAGGGATAAGACATATCCAAAAAGTAATCCTGGCTGCTTTGATAACGGTATCCAAATAAAGGGTTATCTCCGGTTAAATTGATATGATCGGTTATCAGCATTATGTCATCTTGCTTAAATTCAGAATTCAAACCGCCGGCAGAGTTAGTTAATATTAATTGCCTGGCCCCCAAGCGGTGGGCAATCATTACCGGCAATAGCACTTCTGCATGCCCATAACCTTCATAGTAATGCACCCTTCCTCCAAACACCAGTATAAGTTTATTATGCATACTGCCTAAAATTATCCGGCCAAGATGCCCGGTTACGGAGGGGAGGGGATATCCCGGTATTTCTTCCATAGGTATTTCTTGCTTATTTTCCCAAGGTAAAAAGCTGGTGCTGCTGCTTAAAAAAGATCCAAGTATTACCGCAGTATGGATATTTTGAAAGCAGGACTGCTTAAGATGCTGAACCGACAGTTTTATACTTTCCCTATTTAGAAATTCTGATAAAAACATTAAGGAAGGTGGTATAGTATTGTTGATATATTGATAAATTTTACCATACTTTGATTAAAAATAATTATCATTTTCATATTTTCTGTTATAATCATCTATCATTATGGGATTTAAAAAATTCAATAAAACAATAATTTTTTTAGTTCTGGTTACCTTTCTGCTCAGTTTATTGTTGAATTTTTCTGCTTGTGAAAACAGGGAAAGAATAATAAGGATTGGTAGCCAAGCCGCCCTATCCGGGGACTATGAAGTATTGGGATTTGACCAGACAGTTGCTGCCAGTATTGCAGTGTCTGAACTTTCTCCAGTAGAGATAGGGGGATTTCAATACGAGATTGATTTGGTTAGCAGAGATGACCAGGGGGATCCGGAGAAAGCCTTTCTGGTTGCTCAGGAGATGGCGGAACTGGATGTATCTGCAGTAGTGGGCTCTACTTTTAATGGTACTACCAAGGTTTCCATTCCTGTATATGATGAATACAAGATACCCATTATCACTCCTTATGCTCAAGGGGAAGACCTTAATGGCATGGGGAATAATTTTTTCAGGATGGTGATGAGCAATCAGCAGAGAATTGAAAATATAGCTAAAATTTTGGCTGATCAGCTAAAACCAGCCAAGCTTATCCTGATAGATAACAGGAGTGAGTATTCAGTGAATCTGGTAGATTACCTGGTGCAATCCCTAAAAGCAAAGCAAATTGATATCACCAGGAGGTATTCCATAGACTTCTCTTCTGAAGGTTATGAAATTATCACTGAAAATCTTTTGCTGGACACGCCTGATTATATTTTTTGCTGCGCTGAATATGACCAGCTGGCTAACCTTATCACCAAAGCCAGGGAAGCAGGTATTAACTCCGTCTTTGTTACCGATGAGGTAGCAATGGATGATCAGATAGGCGTACTGGCCAGTTCTGAAAATTTGGAGGGATTAATTGCAGTAGTATCTGACCCTCCTTCCATAGCCAGGTTTACAGAAGATAAAAAAGCAATAGATTTTTGGTATAAATATACAGACTATACTGAGTCCATGGAGCAAGAACTGTCCAAGGAGCCTGGCAGGTATGCGCCTTATTCTTATGATGCGGTACAGGTACTACTAGCCGCTATGAAGAAAGCTAACTCCATCCTGCCCCAGGATTTTATGGATGAATTAAAGACCATATCGGTGGATGGGGTAGTGGGAAATATCACTTTTGATGAACGGGGCAACAGGACAGACCCTCCTTCTACCTTGTTTAAATATACCAATGGAGCCTGGGCTAGGTATTAGCAGGCACAATCAGGTTTAATGCCTGGGGGATTAACTCAAATTCAGCAGGCAGCTTGCATATATATTCACCATCGGCAAATACGCTGAACCGGAACTGGGGGCAGTCAAGTTTGATCTTGGCGGTTTGAAATGTCTCTACAAAGGGATCATCTATGTGTTTACCTTCAAAAACGGTAGGAAATATGCGGGCAAAATGGATCTTGCTCATCTTTTTTATTATACAGACATCAAGCATTCCATCAGTTGGGTCTGACAAGGGGGCTACTTTCATTCCTCCTCCATAACTGGGCAGGTTGGCTACGGCAATCATCATAGAATAAATTGACCTGTTTCCATGCTCATATTCCAGCTTAAATTCCCGGGAACGGAAGGTAATTAATTTATTGTAAACCGCATAGGTATATTTAAAGGGCCCTTTAATGGGAAGGCGGGTTTTATTGGCTAAATCTGTAACTTCAGAATCAAAACCAGAGCCCGCAACTCCCAGGTGGTAATATTTCTGGTTTATCAATCCCAGGTCTATGCGCTTAACATGGGCTTCCTTTATGATACGGCAGCATTGGTCTATATCATGGGGAATATTAAAATAGGCAGATATATCATTTCCGCTTCCCATGGGTATAATACCCAGGCATTTATCGGTACCGGCCAGGCTGTTAGCCATATAGTGGGCCGTACCATCTCCCCCTACCGAAATAAAGGTTTTATATTTTTCCCTGCCCTCTTTAATTATTTGCATTATATCCAGGGCGCTGGTGCTGATATGAAGATGGTAGTCAATATTATAACGGGCAAGCCCAGATTCCACTTCCGGCCGGGCCAGCAGGGTGGTGTGCCTGGCGGAAGCAGGGTTAAGTATTACTAATGTTTTTTTAGTTTCCGACATCTGTTAAAGATATTACCTGCTTTTGATACAAAAATAAATTGCTTTATTAAATTTTTTTCTTTTATTATAATCTTATAGGTTATCGATTATTAATTTAACGGGTGAAAATATGAACATATTTAATAAAGTGGTAGTAATCATCTTGCTTCTATTTACTGCATGCTTATCACTTCTGGCTATAGTCAATGAATTTATTGGTTATTTTAAATGGTCTGATATAGCCTTAACAGTATTTAACCCTGATATGGGAATAAACCCTTTTATATCTTCATTGATCCTGCTGTTTATCTTTGCCTTGAGCCTTTTTTTGCTATTGATGGAATTCTATAGGCGAAGATCCAGGATTGCCACTGTATATAAAGTGAAAAACGGTAATGCCATGATATCCCTGGATTCAGTAGCCCAGCAGATAAAATGTTCGGGCCAAACCCTGGAAGGGGTAGATAATATAAAGGTAAAAATAACACCTAAATCCAGGGGAGCCATAATAGACATGGCGGTGGATTTGAGCCAGAATATCAATATACCAGAAAAGATGCAGCAGGTAATAGATACTGCCCAGGATATAACCCAAAATAAATTAGGTATTAAGGTATTAAAGACCAATCTAACCATAGCCAATTTGGTCCAGGGCCAGGCTGCACAAGTAGAAGAAAAGCCAACGGCCGCAGAGGAGCTGCCGTCAATGGAGACAAAGGTTGGGCCGGAAAGCCAGCCGGAACCTGCAGGGCAGGATAAATAATTTTAGCGGGCTTAGTATAGTGGTAGTACGTAAGCTTCCCAAGCTTAAGACGCGGGTTCAATTCCCGTAGCCCGCTCCATGTTTTTTTAGCACCTATAAAACTATGCTGCATTACCGGACATTTTTGGTAGTTACGTTTGGGTTTAGAAGTAAAAAGTGATATAAATTTTATTAATAGTATTTAATTTTGCTTTGTATAGGACAAAATATGAATAGGGGTGTTTTATGGGAGATATACTTTCTGAGCTGGATAAATACATTCCTGAAGATAATCCCAGAAAATGGGCAAAGCTTACCAGCGATGTGGATTATAGAAGGCTGGAGCTCATGCTGCTAAAGGAGATATTGATAGAATTAAGACAGATTAATGCTAAATAAAATAAAAAAAGCTTTAACCAGTGGTGAAAACATACTGGTTACCGGTTCTCCCGGAAGCGGGAAAACCCAATCCTTGGTTCAAACCATAGGATATTTGATCAGGGAAAAGAAAACAGATCCCAGCCGGATACTGGTTTTTTGTTTCAATAGGAGATGGGCTAAAATATTGAGGGATAGCACGGCTTTGGATTCTCCCAGGGGCCAGGCTGAGATTCCCATAAATACTTTTCACTCCTTTTGCCTTAGCTTGCTGCAAGATTATCATTTTCATTGTTTCTTAAGCCAATTAAGGGCTAATCAGGATATCCAGGATATAGATACAGGAGTAAAGGTTTTAAACTCCACCCAGCAATGGGTTTTACTTACCCAGGTTATGGAAGGCTTGGACCCCAAACATTACTCCATTAGCCGCCGCTATTTAGGCCAAGGCCAATATATAGCCCATAGTTATATACAGGAGGTCTTTGATTTTATATTAAGGGCTCAGGAAAGCCTGCTCTCTCCACGACAAATATTAGACCGTTTCAACCCCTACAAAAGCAAAGCCCTATCGGAGATAGGAGGCATATATTTAAAATATTTGGAAGCTTTACAGCAGCAAAATTCCTATAATTACGGCCTGCTTCTCCAGCACACGGTAAAAATTCTTACCAGCAATAATGGGTTTAGGGAAAAATACAAAAAAAAATATGACTATATCCTGTTTGACGAACTTCATGAATCAAACCGGGCCCAGATGAAAATAATAGAACTTATATCCCGTAATAACTGCATATTCTGGGGAAATGATGACCAGTCGACTTTTAGCTTCCGGGGTTCATTGTCTCAAAATTTTGAAAAGGTGTATCATAATATAAATCCTAAAAATATAGTGGAAGGCCGGCATAATTTCCGTAATGGAAAAGACATAAATAAACTAGCCCACCATTTTATATCACGCAACCAATACAGGATACCTAAAAAAAAATCCAGCTCCAGCACCAGGGGCAAGGTGGTAATTAAGGATTTTCCCAATATGCTGGAAGAAGCCCAATTTATATGTGAGAAAATAAAGTGGCTCCGTCAAAGCCGTATACCCCTGGAAAAGATAGCGGTAATAATAAAGGGCCTAGGTTATGAGACCCATATTATTGAAAATGCCCTGGAGCATAACCGCCTACCTTTTGCCAGGAGGGGCTCTAGAACCATACTGGATAATAATGAGGTCCGGTATCTGCTTAATGTTCTAAAACTATTCACCCTCCCTCCAGGACAGGCAGAAGAGCAGGATTACCTGATAGAATCAATTATGCTGTCTTCGGTATTAAATATTAAACCACTGCTGCTTAAAACCATTAAGCATAGCTACCGGGAGCAGGCAGAACAATACCCCAACCTGCTGGCATTCTTAACTGACAATAAGGAATATGGCAAGACAGGGGCCATAGATAGTTTTTTAAAATCATTAGAAAGGTTTAAGGAAAAAAGCCGGGAGCCTGTATTTGATTTTTTGCTGCAATTGGTGCAGGACAAAAGTTTAGGACTGGCCGGCAAACCAAACCTTTCATGGGAGGGGGTTAGTGATTTTCTTACCAGTGTTAGAAACTATAACCAGGAGAATCCTCGTGCTTCTATCAGCCAGTACCTGGATTTTCTAAATCAAGTAATAGAAGGGCATTTTATAGAAGAGATAGAGCAGGGCCTATCAGTTTCACCTCTAAATAAAGTTAACCTGTTAAGCTACCACCAGGCTAAAGGCCTGGAGTTTGAAGCGGTTTTTGTACCTTTTTTAAGCGAGGGATACATACCTGCCGGTTTTTATCTGCCCCAGAGTTATGACCTGCAGCTGTTCAGTTATTTTGAACAGGGCCGGCAGTTTTCCGCACTGGAGCTTAAAAAAAGGCATATTGAAGATGAAAGAAGGCTCCTGTATAGCGGAATTACCAGGGGGCGTAAATATCTATATATAACCTCCAACCTGAGCAGGCCCCAATCATCGTTTTTCCTGGATTTAAAAAAAATTGCCGGCAGCTTACATATTAATACAGCTGATTCCAATCCGGGCTTTACCCTGGATAACGCTAACAGCTGGCAGGCAAAAAGAAGAGCCCTGGTGCTGGCATACCGCAAACAAAGGGGCCTTTATTATTCCAGGTACAAGCTAAAGAAATATGTTGATTTCCTAAATTGGAGATGGCCGGCTTACAGCTGGTGGGAAAATATTAAGTTCAGCGACAACAGGCATATACCCTTCCAGGTGTTTAATCCCACCTATTCCTACAGTTCCCTGGATACTTACCGGCAGTGCCCGCTTAAATATAAGTTTAATTATTTTTTTAAAATTAGAACCCCTGCTGATGTGGGATTAAAGATAGGAAGCCTTTACCATCTGGTGCTGCAAAAATTCTTTGAAAGTAAAGAAGACTTTAGCTGGGCTAACCTTAAAAGCATAATAGAGGAACTATGGGAGCAGGAGGAGTTTGAATTCAAGGCATTAAGGAAGGAATCAAAAACCAATGCCCTAAATGATTTTGAAAGGTTCTTCAAAAGCCTGATGCCTGTTTCACCCCAGGATTCTATCAGTGAAAAAGAATTTAAATTTTACCTGGATAACTACCAGATAAGAGGCAAGATAGACCAAATAAATTTTGTGGGCCCAGATTGTATTGAGCTGATAGACTATAAGTCCAGTTCTAAAAAATACAGCGATAATGACCTAAAAGAGGAAATACAGTTAAAGATTTACCGCATGGCCATACAGGAAAGTCCGGATTTAAATTTTTTGAAGGATAAAAAAGTTAAGCTAAAATATATTAGCCTCAGCAATGAAAAAAATCCGGTGGCAGTGATGCCCGAGCAGTATTACCAAAAACAGGAGTTAAAGCAAAGCATAATAGGGATCATAGATAATATAAACCAAGAGAATTTTGAACCTTCCCGTGATTATTTTGGCTGCAATAATTGTGATTTTAAGGTATTTTGTAAATTTTACTATGGATAAAGAACTAAAGTTAACCGCAGAACAATCTAAGGTACTGAAAAGCGATGTTCCCATAAAAAGGGTTATTGCCTGTGCCGGGTCTGGAAAAACCTGGGTTATTACTAAAAATATAATAGAAATCATTAACCAGGGCTTATGCCATCCCAGCCAGATACTGGCTTTAACTTTTACCAGGAATGCAGCAGAGAACATGAGGAGCAGGATAAGAGACCATACATCTGGGAATGATTTTGAAGATATAAATATATATACCTTTAACTCTTTCGGCTATGAAATAATTAAGGAAAACAGTTTCCAGTTTTCTCTGGGTAAGGATATAAAAGTCCTGAGCAGTGCAGAGTCATGGCAGCTCATTTACAAGCTGTTCAGGGAGCATGAATTTGAGCATATTAATTTAAAGAAATCACCGGGCAAGGTAGTGCAGGATATAATATCCTATATCGATAGCTTGAAAAACAACCTTATAACAGCCCAAAACCTGGAGCACTATATCCAGCATCATTACCAATACCTGCAAAACTATAGCAGCAGTGCCCTGTTCCGGGAAGAAAAGGAAGCAGTAAAAGTGCAAAGAGAACTGGCTTCTATTTATAGGCTTTACGAGGAGATGAAAAAGGAAAGCAACAGCATTGATTACCAGGACCAGGTTTATCTGCCTTATTTTTTATTAACGGAGAAAGATGATATCAGGGAAAGTTACAGAAACCGCTATTCCTATATATTCGTAGACGAATTCCAGGATACCAATATAGCCCAAGCCTATTTTTTGGCTTTGCTTAAGAGTCCTACCAATAAGATGGTAGTGGTAGGAGATGATGACCAGGGCATTTATTCATTCAGGGGCGCCTGTGTGGAAAATATACTAAATTTTGACCATTGGGAACAGTTCAGGCAGCATAGGGTAAAAGATTTTTACCTCACTACTAATTTCAGGTCCGGCAGCAACATAATCTCTGCTTTAAACCAGGTAATCTCTGCTAACCAGAACCGGTTTGAAAAATTTTTAAGCCCGGCAGAAGGTGCTGAATCTTCGGAAGTGTTGTTTTTCCATAAGCCCAACCACCAGCAGGAGGCGGCTGGTATGGCCGAGTTGATTAGCCAGTTGAACCATCGGGGAGTAAGGCTAAAAGACATGGCTATACTTAACCGCCGGAAACAATTTGATACCATAATCAGGGGTTTGGAAAATAAGGGCATAAAATATGAGATAATTGGCAGCAAAAGCTTCTATTTTGAGCCGGAAATACTTTTTCTCCTATCCTGGCTTTATCTAGCCTATGATCAATTTGATGAGGCTAATCTGCTCTATATTTTAAAATCTGACCGGTTTAAGATAGGAGACAGGGATATTTTCTTTTTAAAAAGGGATCCCGGCCGGGGTAATGCCGTAAACCTGTTGTCCGGTATTTTAAACCGGACTTATAATGAATATGTCAGCAGCCAGGCCAAAGCAAGGCTGGATGATTTTATCGACCAGCTTAACTTCTATATACAAAGTTCTTACCGCCTGAGGTTAAAGGAGCTGGTAAGCCTGGTCTATCAGCATAGTGGATTAAAAGACCACCTAAGGTCTGGTTTTGGATCTTATCACCGGCATAAAATTAAAAATGTAGAAAATCTGATCAAGATAGCCAGCGACTTTGAGGACGAGGTCCCTGATAGCGACATCAGGGCCTTTAATACTTATTTAAGCCAGGTAGCTAAAACTGATTACGAAGGCCAGGAATCAGTGGACTTAAGCAGTGAGGATTCCGTAAAGATTATGAGTATCCATGCAGCTAAAGGATTGGAATTTGAGGTAATATTTTTGCCCATGTTATGGGCTAATGACTATAAGGGGAGAAACAGCAATTCCCAATACTTATTACCTTCAAGCTTGAGGAAAGACAATAAAATATGGTCTAAAAAGGAAAAGTTCAGCAGCCAGCAGAAGTTTAACGACTGCTTGAAAGAAATAAATAATGAAGAGGAAAGAAGGATTTTCTATGTGGCCTGCAGCCGGGCTAAAAAACTGCTGGTTTTATCCCATAGCCAGTACCAGGACCAGTATGACCAGGAGAAGAATAAATCCAACAAAAAGATAGTGCCGTTCTTTAAGGAAATTGCTCGTTTTGACCAGCTTAAGGTATTAGATGAGCCTAGTTTGGATTTTTTAAAAGACCAGAACTGGGGCCAGGATTACTCTATAGCTGACAGCAATTGGCTAAATTTTCTGCCTCCCAGGAAAAGGCCGGCCCCGGTGGTTCTTAATTTGGAAACTGCCAATAAGTATTTGCTTGATCAGGCTAATAGGGCAGCTAAAGCAGGGTTGAAGTGGATGCCAGAAAATCAGTTAACCAAAGATCAGGCGCAGTACCAGGAGGTTTTTTCTCTAACTGCTTTGCTGGATTACCAAACCTGTCCTGCCCTATACAGGTATAAGTATATATGGGGGCTTCCTGAAAAGATCAGCCAGTCCATAGAAAAAGGCCAAAAAGTGCATGAATGGCTGGAAAAACTGACCAGGGCCAGGTATATGTGGCCAGAAATGGAACTGGATTTGGAAAAATTGAAGATGGATGAAACAATCAAGTCCTATCTTGCTAACTATCTAGGCAGCCCCTTATTTGACCTGGGGGGCATAGAAAATATTTGGCTGGAACAGCTTATTTATATTAAGGTAGGTGAATTTGCTGTAACTGCCAAACTGGATCGTCTGGATCAGCTGCCTGGAGGTAAATATAGGATAATTGATTACAAGGCAGCTGAATACAAACCAAAAAAAATTGCTGAGAATTACCAAAGGCAGCTGGCTGCCTATGCCTTGGCCTGTTCTGATATAGGTGAGACCGATATAGGCAACATCGAAGGTTGGCTTTTCTTTTTAGAAAACAACTACAGGCATCGCATTGCTTTTACTTCTACTGATGGCAGTAATATAAGAAATTTACTGTTGAAAACTATTACCAGTATCAATTCGGGCAATTTTTCTGTTAATAAGTCGGGATTATGCCGCTATTGCCAATACAAAAGGTTTTGCCAGCCTTAAACCGGGGTACACCAATGGGAATATTTTTCAACTTCGTTTTTTACAATTTTGAAATAAAGGTCTTGAATTTTTTTGGTTATCGGTCCCATCTGATTATCATTAATAACTCTTTTATCCACCGAGCCTATAGGTGATACCTGGGCCCCTGTTCCGCAAAAAAACAGCTCATCAGCAGTATATAGTTCTGTACGGTCAATAGATCTCTGGCTTACTTCCAAACCCAGTTCCCGTGAAACCAATTCCAGAATGGTATTCCTGGTTACACCTTCCAGTATGTCATCAGTAATGGAAGGGGTTATTACCATGCTTTTTTTTACCATAAAGATATTCATGGCGCTTCCTTCACTGACATGCTGGCCGTCAGAAGTTAGCACTATGGCTTCATCGTAACCATTAAGAAGGGCTTCTGTCTTTTGCAGCGCTGCATTTACATAAGAGCCTGCTATTTTAGCCCGGGGAGGTATACTGTTGTCATTAATCCTGGTCCAGGATGAAGTACAAACGCTTATGGGTTTACTGGTTTCCAGGTACTTTCCCAAGGGAATGCTGTAAATAAATATATCCTGGGGGTTACCCACCAGTTTTGGACCAATGGTCAATCCGCTGTTATAAGCGTATGGCCTGACATAAGAGTCTTCCCGGTAGCCTTCTTTCTGCAGTAGGTCCAAGGTAATGCCGGAAAGCTCTTCTATGGATTTTCCCAGGTTAATCATCAAAATGCGGGCGCTTTCCAAAAATCTCTGGTAATGGTCATGCAGCCTGAATACATAGCTTTTTTCCTGCTCCTGGTTCCAGTAGCTCCTTATGCCTTCAAAAACCGCAGTTCCGTATTGCAATGCATTGGTCCTGATGTCTACTTTTGCTTCGCTTATAGGTACAATTTTCCCCTCAAAATAAGCATATTTGGGATTAGCCATTTAACGCCCCTTTGCCCCTAGTTGGTAATTTAAATATTGTACTTATTTTAAGTTAATTTTGCAATGAAATAAGGGTGGATAAACAGGCATAAAAAAAGTCCCAAGTTATCTTTCACCTTTGTTTACACTTTAGGTTACTTAACACCTTGGGACCCTTCCTTAGGACTTTTCTTAGGTACTTTCCAGAACTTTAGCTTACTTTTCTACTTCCTTTCGGAGGTAAATTTCAACTACTTCCAGATGTTGCCTCCTATTCCTAAGGTAGTTATAAATATAACAAACTAAA
>JAQVDY010000040.1 GCA_028698215.1 Actinomycetota bacterium
TTAATCTCTTTTAATACTTTTACTGGATGGGGATAATGATGAAAGGAATTGCTGCTTATTACCAGATCAAAACTATTATCCCCATAGGGTATGGCTGCAGAATCTGCTGCTTTGAATTCAAACTGTGGCAAATCCTTGGTCTTATGCTTTGCTACCTCTATCATCTGGCTGGAAAGATCTATACCATAATATTTGGCCTGCTGATTTTGCTCTGACATAAGTATTAATGCATTGCCGGTGCCGCATCCTACATCCAGGATAGCCTTATGGCTGGCTAGCTGTATATGTTTTAACATTATTTGATGTACGTGCCTGAACCAGGAGCTTATCCTGTCCGTGTCATAGGTCTGGGCCCAACGGTCAAACCTTTCCTTGTTTTTAATATTTCTTTCTTCCATCTTCTACCTTCTTTATTTATACAGCATCCCGTTTTCCAGTATCCAGTCGTAGGTAAGCTTAAGTCCCTGCTTAAGGCTTACCTGGGGCTGGTAGCCCAGGTCTCGCTTGGCCTTGGATATATCATAAAGATAATTATTTAAGTAAAAGAGCAGGCTCCTTCTGGAAAAAGGAGGCTCCTTTTTTATAATTTTAAACCCGAATTCCACCAGGGCGCTTAAGGGATACATTACAAATGGAGGGATCCTAAAGGGCAAAAGCTTTTTCCCGGTTAGTTCTGATATACCGTCCAGCAGGTCTTTTACTGTGGTCTGTTCATCTCCTGAGATTACATATACCTGCCCTATGGCTTCCTCTTTCTGGGAAGCCAGCCATATGCCTTCAGCCATATCGGTTACATAAGCGCTTTGCCGGTAGGTAGAGCCATCCCCTACCAGGAAGAACCTTCCCTTATTTATATTCTTAAACAATTTTATGGTACGGGGGCATCGGGGCCCATATACAAATGAAGGCCTCACAATGGTTATGGGATACTGGGTCTGCTGGTAGTAATCAGTCACAAATTTTTCTGCCATCCATTTAGTCTTCTCATATATGGTAGTGGGGTTTATGGGGGAACCCTCATCGGCAGCAGCCCTTCCCATATCCTTCATTACCCCTACTGTTCCTATATACACGAACCGGGATACACCCTGGCGATGACTTTCTTCTAACAGCAGCTTGGTGCCTCCATAATTGTTTTCAGCGTACATCTGGTCGCTGGAAGCAATAGACAGGTGCAAGCTGGCCAGGTGGTATACTATATCAATGTCTTGTACCAGCCCGCTTATAATCTGGTTGTCCATAAGGTTGCCCTCTATTACCTCCAGGTTGCTGTTTCCTTCCAGGTATTTTAAGTCAGAGGTATCAATATCTATAGTGCGCACATAATAGCCCTGGCGCAGCAGGTATTCTACCACATGGCTTCCTATAAAACCTCCCCCTCCGGTCACCAGTACCTTTTCTTCCCTCTGCCGGGGGGCGGTTACTACTGTATTTTTCTTTTTTACTACTTCCACTATAACATTATAGCCCTGGCTTAATACCAGCAGCTTGTCCAGTTTGGATACCAATTTAAACAGGGGAAACAGTTTGGAATAAATTTTGTAGGAAGTGCCCAGCTTTTCCTGGGAAGTGGGGGCTATACTCTGCTTTTCTTCCGCATCCTTCTTTTTTTTAGATCCCAGCATATATACCAGGTTTATAGCCAGCTCCACCATCTCTGTATAAAATTTGGCATAGGTAATCGCTTTAGTTACCACAAACCCATTGGACTCCAATAATTCTATCAGCTCCCTTTTTCTATACCCCGGCCTTTTATGCCCGTATTTTTCCGGTCTCATCCCAAACAGGTTTTTTATCTTATTGGCCAGCAGTTTGGGGCTCTGGTCAGGAACGGTGATATAGGCTTTGCCGTCATCTTTCAGCACCCTGGATATCTCTGCTAAAAATGGCTTTTCATCTTCTAGATGTTCCAGTACATCAAAGGTTACCAGCCGGTCAAAAAACCTGTCATCAAATTCCAGTTTTTGGGCATCCAGCAGGTAAACATCTTTTTGGAGAAGCTCTTTCATAACCTCCTGGTTTTCCGGCTCCAAATCCCCGGTATACCAGCTGCCGCCCAGCTCCCTTAACCTATAGCTTAGGGCTCCCGTGTTGTCCCCGGTGCATATATCTATGCATCTGTGCCCCTCTTTTATGTCTATAATTGATTTCAAGGCATTAAATTTTTGCTTCTTTTTCAGGGATTTTTCAAACATTTGAAGCTGCCAAGGCTCGCTCATTTTATACTTTCTCCCATTTATAATAAAATTATTGATATATCTCTATGTGGTAGCTTACAATAATAAATACTAATTACAAGATTATAATACATTTTATGTATAAATATAAATCAGTTTTAATATTTATATTAGTGGTCATACTTTGCTCTAGTTTAGCTTGTGTTATCTATAATACACCAAGCCCTGGCCTGCAGCCAAAGGAATCTATGCCTGCCTGGAACCTGGACCTTATAAATCTAGGCCATTCCTGGGATATCACCCAGGGCAATCCTGATATAAGGGTGGCTATTATTGGCTGGGGAGTAGATACTGAGCACCCCCAGCTAAAAGATAATATAGTAGCTGCCTGGGATTTTGTAAATCAAAGCCCAAACATAGAGGATGTAAACGGCCACGACACCTTTGCTGCCGGTATAGTGCTGTCCATTGCCCCCGAAGTATCCCTGATTACTGCCCGGGTACTGGATCCGGAAGGAAATGATATAGGCCAGCTGGACCGGGCCATAGCTTTTGCCGCCGAACAGGGAGCCCATATAATACTAATGCCTATTACCATACTTACTCCCGAACCTTCAGACCATTACGCAGATGCGGTACAAAGCCAGATTATGGCCTCCTACTCCCAGCAGGTAAAGATGTTTATAGGAGCCCAGGGGAGAGGAAGGCATCACAGCCACCGGTTCCCCGGTTATCTAAGGGGGGTATATAATATTGCCGGAGTAAACCGGCAGGGCAGCCACTCCCTTAACAGCACCAATAATGATTTAAACTTCATATCTGCCCCCTGCGATAATATTCCCGGCATTGAAACCCAAGGCGACTGGACTAATTTTTCCGGTACTTCCTGGTCCAGTGCCCATGCTGCTGGAGTAGTAGCCTTGATGCTTTCTGTCAATCCTTTTTTAAACAATGTGGAAATAGAGGAAATATTAATCAGTACTGCCCAGGATAAAGGAGTATTTGGAAGAGACATATACTATGGATGGGGCTTAATAGACTGTTACCAGTCAGTAAAAAAGGCTAAAGACATCATTTACCTGGATATAATTACTGATTCTTTAAACTACCAGTACCATCCCTATAACAATGACCTGGGCCATATACTTAAATGGTGATTATTTAGCTATTTTATTATATGGGATATAATTATAAAATATGTTTTCAGCAATAAATAAAGGAGAGATTTAAAATTAAAGCGGTATCCATAATATTAGCTATATTTTTAGTTATTGGACTCATATTCGTAGGAAGCCTATTTATAGGAGCCATATCTGCCCGTACCCAACCGGTACAGCAACAGGCAGAGGAAGAGGCCGGCTCCCGGGTAGAGGTGGCAGAACGGCCGATTACTGAAGAAGCAGATCCGGAAATAGGCAAGGAACCAGAACAGCCCCCCACCCAGAATATTGAGAAAATTGAATTCTATCTAGACGGTCCTGCTGATTCGGGAATATTTTTAGGTGAAACTTCCCCGGATTTGGAAAGGGAAGACATGCAGAATATATACGGCAGCCACTTTTTAAACTCCGGTTTTGAATTTAATATTGACGGCAGCAGCCTCCAGCTGGAACCCGGCTTGCATACCCTGTTTGTATACGCTATAACCGATCAGGGGGATCCTGATTATGTTATTAAGGAAATAATAGTTAAGGGTAATGAACCCCAAACAAATATAAGCATAAATTTGGACAATCCTGCTCCCCTGTCCATCATAAATCCTGGGCAGCTGGAAGTGCAGGGCTGGGCCCTTGATCCTGAAGCTGCCGATAATACCGGTCTGCAAAACATACAGGTATGGGTAAACGGCCCCATGGAGACAGGGATTAACCTGGGTGATACCGGTTACGGCTCTATCGGCAGGAGTGATGTGGCAGAAGTATTTGGTAGCCAGTTTGGGCCTTCCGGGTATAATGTGGCCTGGGATACCACCCTATTAAGGGCTAATGAAAAGCATTATTTATATATCTATGGCCAGAAAAATGACGGCAGCTGGCAGAAAAGAATATCTGAAGTCTATATCTATGACCCTGGTTTTAAAAGCAATATATTTTTAGAGATAGACAACTATATAGAAGATTTTACCATTAATCCGGGAGACCCCATTAATATCAAGGGAGCCAGTTTCTATATCAATAATCCTGATAGTTTCTATCCCCAGCAGGAATTTGCCAACAAGCAGGTAGTATTTGTAAGTGACCGTGACGGCGGTGACTTTGACCTCTATATTTCCAATCTGGACGGAAGCAATTTAATACAGTTAACCAGTAATGGGGTAGATGACCTTTATCCCAATGTTTCTCCTGACGGCAGCCAGATAGCCTTTACCTCCGAGGTAAATGGCTTATGGCAGGTATTTATAATCAATACTGATGGTTCTGACCTCAGGCAAATAACAGACAGTAATACCCTTAATGCCTATTCCGCCTGGTCCCATGACAGCCAGTACCTGTTCTATGAATCCCGGGTAGGTGAAATATGGGAGGTTTACCGCGTAGGGGTAGACGGCAGCAATCCCCAGAGGCTTACCACTAATACGGAAAGCCATGACTGGCATCCTGCCGGTCATCCTTACCGTCCCTTGGTGCTGTTTGAATCAGGGACTAAGGAAGATATAAAGATCATGGATTACAACGGGGAAAATATCCGGTATATTACCAAGGATGGACAAAGAAACCGGGTACCTTCCTTTGCCCCTGACGGCAGGACCATAGTGTTCAGTAAATACCTGGGCAGCAATGGTGAAGTATTTATCATGGATATAAGCGGCAAGGTACTGGCCCAGATTACTGCTAACGGAGCTACCAATACCCATCCTGTTTATTCTCCTGACGGCAAATACATAGGCTTTGATTCTGATGTTAGTGGAAGAGAGCAGATTTATATCTATTCTTTTGAAGACGGATCCGTATTTAACATATTCAATGACCCGGAAGCCAATTACAAGGATCCCTGTTTTCTGTTCAATTAAATATTAAGCGGCACCTCTGCCTAAACCAGGATGCCCAAACAGTAAACACGGATTGTAAAAGAGGCCTTCTTTAACAGAAAGCCTCTTAACTCCAAAATATGTACCTGTGTTTTTAGGCACCAGCTTGAATTAACTTACATGGCGGTATAACCGCCATCTACTGAATAGACAGCACCGGTTACATAAGATGACAGGTCTGATATAAGCCACAAGTTTGCTTCCGCAACCTCATCGGCAGAAGCAAAACGGCCCAACATGCTTAATTTCTTGGCATATTCATCGGGATCAAAACCAAATTGCTCTAATGCACCTCTTAGCATAGGAGTATCTATGGCCCCGGGGGCAACTGAATTTATCCTGATGCCCTGCGGAGAATAATCCATGGCTGCCTGTTTGGTAAGGCCTATAACCCCATGCTTGGCTGCTACATACACTGGAGTGCCGGGCTGAGGCCTGATTCCGCTAACTGAGGAGGTATTAACTATGGAACCGCCGGTTCCTTGTTTAAGCATTTGCCTGATTTCATATTTTAGGCAAAGGGCTACCCCTTTTAGGTCAACCGCTATCAAAGCGTCAAATTCCTGCTCGTCCATATCAGCCAGAGGTTTATCGTCTGGGGTTCGGGCTGCATTGTTAATTGCTCCATCTAAACGCCCATAAGTATCCACAGCAAATTTTACCATGGCTTCCACATCTTTTCCTTTAGACACATCGGCTTTAACAAAAGCCGCTTCGCCCCCTTCATCTATAATTTTTTGGGTTTGTTTACGGCCTTCTTCTTCATTAAAGTCAGCAATCACTATTTTGCCCCCAGCTTTAGCCATCAGCTCTGCCGTGGCTGCACCCATTCCCATAGCAGCACCGGTAATGATAACTACTTTTCCATTAAGCTCAATCATGGCCACAACCGCCTTCCTAATAATAATTATTACAATAACCTATAAATTATTATTTCATAACCGGTTTAAAGTGTCTAACTGGTCAAAATAATAAGTTTTAATTTTCCTACCATTCCTTTTTTCATAACAGGGATGTTTTTGCGATTAGCGGTTACTTGATATTCAAGTTTCTAATAAGCAACCATTGCTGCCCCTAACCACTGGCAAGATAAGGGTAATGAATATAAGCATTCCCGGCAGCTTTGCTATTTTAAACATGAGTTAAGACCTTTTAAGGATCCGGTTTAATGGTTCTGCCTGGCAAAAAAAGTATATTAGTGGAGTTATTAACAGAAAGATATGAGATGTTTTAGAAGCTGCTGTCTAAGCAGCCAGTAAATTAGAACATGTTTACTATTTAACTAAGTTTCTGGCCCTTTTAGGCCGGTAGATTTGAGGAAACTTTATAGATGCACCCAGGTTTATCCCTATCCATAATATCCACAGGTACCTGGAAGAGATAAGGTAATAGGTAAACTCGGAAGGGCTGTTACTGATTACCGGCAGTTTGGTTATCATATCCATTACCGGGCCTATGCCCAGTATAACTAAAAATAGTGCCGGTATAATGGATAGCAGAACAAATCCCCTGATATCCCAGCGGGTTCTTTCATAGGAAGTTCTGGTAAAAATCTGGGTCAAGTTTCCCATACAGAAACCAATTACTATAACCATAAAGAACTTAAGGGAAGAGGCCAGCAATGGGGTTAGGGTCACATAATCTTCTACCAGTTGAAACAATGGCTCTAAAAAAATGAACAAGGCCATGTAAAACAGCAGTACTACCAGGTTTAAAAAAATTAAAAATCCCCTCACCCTATCACCTATACATTTAAATTTATTACCATTATAATAACCCTAATAACAATAGCAGAAAAGTAGAAATGTTTAAAACAGTATTATTTAAAACATTATATTACCTGTTTTTCTTCCTTATCTTCGCTTTCTCTATCATATTATTCTTAAAACTGGTAGGCAGTCCCTGGTATAGTGAAGGCATTGGACTTTACTTAGAGACCCATCTGGAATTCCTGTTTAGATAACACCCCTGGATTTAAAAAATATATTTTTTGCCAGATATACCAGTCCCCCCAGCAGCGCGTTAAACAGTATTATAAATAGTATTAAAAATGAAAACAGTGCTGCCTGGCTTTCACTGGCTCCAAACAGCGCTACCAGAAAGGCTAGGGCATTCTCCCTTAATCCTATCCCCCCTATGGTGATTGGTATGCTGGCCACAATAGAAGTGAAGGGCACAATGAACAAAAAGGAAGTCAGCCCTATGTTTAAAGAAAGTGCTTCTGCTATGAGCCAATAGCTTACTATTATAAGCATCTGTATGACTGCACTATAAACAAAACAAAGGGCAAGGTGGCTTTTTTTATCTTTATAACTTAACAGTATATCCCGGAATGACTTTACCTTGGGCTTGATTTTTTTTAGCCACCTGAATTTATCAAACAAGCGGTTAATCTTAAAAAAATAGGGGTTAATCAGCATTACTACCAGCAATATCAGCAGCACCATTACTATGATTAAGCTCAGCACCATGCCAGAGCTTATCATCCTGTACATTCCAAACCCGAAAGAGAACACCAAAAAAATAGCTCCGGTCAGGGTACCCATTGCCCTTTCTAAAACCACCGTGGATACCATGGGAGCCACCCCTACCCCCTTGTTCCGGTATAAGTCATAAACCCGGTAGGCATCTCCCCCAATACTGGTAGGCAATATATTATTGTAGAAAAAGCCGATCATTACCGACTGCAGTAAAAACCCCCGGTGGATCACTATGCCTTGGGCCCTTAGCAGAACTCCCCACCTGAATACCATGCCGGCGATGCCTAAAAAATAGACGGCCACCGCCAGTATGGCCAGCAGTAGGTTTATGCTCTGCAGCTGCTGGCCCATAAGCTTAAAATTATCCCAGTTCCTGTAGATAAGAAAAGCTATAAGGGCAGCGCTTACCGCTATACGGATAGAAGCACCTGCAGCTTTGCTTAGCTTAGCCATATCACTTTAAGACTTGGCTTGATAATGGTTGGACAAGAAATCTTCTAATGCCTCTTGCCAGGGACGCATAAAACATATCTGGTTTTTTTCCAGATTAGCGTTTTCCAGTACGGAATAAGCCGGCCTTTTAGCCTTGCGGGACAGCTTACTGCTCTTTACTGGATTTAAATCAACTTCTATTTTCATGATATCAAATATTTGCAGGGTAAACTGGTACCAGGAACATTGGCCGCTATTGGTAGCATGGTATAGGCCGTAAAGCCTGCTGTCTATTAAGCTGTAAATACAGCGGGCCAGGTCTAAACTGAAGGTGGGAGTGCATATCTGGTCATCTACCATGGATAGGTTGCTGCTGCAGCGGGCAGCTTTAATTACAGTGTCTACAAAGTTCTTGCCGTATATACTGTATACCCCGGTAGTCCTGACTATATAGTGCTGGCTGGTTATCTGTTGTACCAGCTGCTCTGCTCGATATTTGGAATCCCCGTATACACTTAAAGGGTTGGGCTTATCTGTTTCCAGGTAGGGAGTTTTCTTTATACCGTCAAATACATAATCGCTGGAGATAAACAGGAAATCCGCCCCATATTTTTTGGCCTCCCGGGCCAGGTTCTCCGTGCCCCTGGTGTTTATTTGGTAAGCAAGCTCTATATTTTCCTCACAGCCGTCTACATCAGTGTAGGCAGCACAATGTATAACTACCTGGGGCTTAACCTTTAAAAACTCTGCCTTTATCTGTTCCGGCTGGGTGATATCCATATCCAGGTCATATCCAAACAGCTCATGCTGGGGCCCCGCCAATTTTAACAGCTGGCTGCCCAGCTGACCCTTACTCCCGGTTATCAGTATCCTCATCTAGGCCTATCTTCCTAATTTTATAAAAGGGCATAACTATGATAATAATTGATAATATGCCCACCATTACTGTAAATACCAAATTTATAATATGGTAATTGAAACCCACTATTATGGCAATATTTTCCTGAAAACCAAGCATGGTTAGTACCGACACAAAGGCAAATTCATAGGTTCCCAGGCCGGCCAAGGCATGGGTAGGAAGTACCGCAGATATTTCTGCAGCAGCAGTAGCTAAAAAGATTACCCAATAGTTAAGCTGGCCAAACCCATAGCCCATAGGCTTCATTAAGGAGTGTATCATAAAATAGTAAATGGAAAACTTAACCAGCCTTATGGCTACTGATGAAATATAGACCTTGGTGTATATCTTTCTTCCCTGTATTATTTCTATGTTTTTGTTAATGCCTACAAGTTTACGAAAAATATAATCAATAAATTTTACCCGTTCCCAGTGTGTACGGGTAAAAACCCATTTGAGCAATGTAATTACCAACCCTATAATTTTAGACAGGAAAAACAAAATTAGAAGAGATACTGCCAGCAAGGCAGCTGCTACCAAAATTACAGTAGTAGATGATACTGAATAACGGTTAATACCTACTATAATTATAGATATTATAATCAGGGAAAACACGATCACCATATCAAATACCAGTGCTACGGCCAGGGTGGATACTCCCACCTCTACCGGGTATTTAAATTTCCTTTTGAGCACATACACATAGGAAAGCTCCCCGGTTCTGGCTGGAAGCACCATATTGAAAGCATTCCTGATATGGGAGACAAAAAAGAGGTCCAGCATCCTGATTCTTTCTGAACCCAGCAGTATCTTGGTACGGTATCCCCTTAAGAAACCGTCAAAAAACATCATGGTCAGTCCCAGTATCATGGTTGGCTTGTAGCTGTTTAGGAAGGCCTGCCCTATGGAGGCAATTTCTATCTTGCTAAGCAGGTACCAGATTAAAAACAGGCCAAATCCTACCACTACCACTACATTGATTATTTTCAGGATGGTTTTTATCTTATTGCTGACCATAAATTTCTATTTATCTGCTGTGCATATAATTACTAAGATATCTGAAACTCTGCCTGGGGCTTCTAAAGAAATGGTGCATAAACCGGCCTGCCAGGTAACCCTTGCTCCGGTTATGGCTGGAAGCTGGGTCAGCTGCGCTGCCATCTACTTTTTTTCTTACCGCACTAAATACCGGATCCCGGCAAAAATCTATTAATGGCTTGCATATCTTATCCCATTGATACTGGCCAGCTTCCATCTCTATGTTTTCCTGGCATTGGCTATAAAACTGCTTATCATCAGCCAGCCTCTCTATGGCCAAGGCCAAGTTTTGGGCATCTTCCGGCTTTACTACCAGGCCCAAATCCTTTTTTTCAATTAACTCGCTTAAGCTGTCGCCTTCAGTGGAGATAATGGGAAGGCCTGCCCATAGGTAATCCAGCATCCTGGTACGGAAAGAAAACCTGGTTTCTATCTGCTCTGGATGGGTAATTATGCCCACATCTGCTTCCAGCAGGTAGTTTTGCCTCTGCTCATAGTCTACCCATCCATAATTAAAGAAAACATTTTTATCACATACATCCAGCTTTTTGGCCATTTCTACCGTCTGGTTGGCCAACTGCAGCTCCCTTACCTCTGGATTAGGGTGTTTTAAGCCCAGGAAATATAGTTTTATATCCGGCCTTTTTTCTTTGAGTAGGGCCATGGCTTTTATCAGGGTTATGGGGTCAAACCAATTGTAGATGCCCCCTCCCCACAGCACCACAAAATCATTGGCACCTATACCCGGCACTACCCCCTTTAGCACCTGTTTGGTATGCAGGGGTTTTTGGGCCGGCAGGCCAAAGGGGACCACATCCATCATCTTCTTTAAAGTAGGGTCCTGGTTGTAGGTATAAGGGTTTACCCGGTTAAGGGCGGCAGCCATCCCCAGCCAGAAATCCCTTTGTCTTTCCGAGGCACAGACAAAAAAATCTCCATAATAGAACTGCTCATTAAGGTTGTAATGCACCAGTTTATGGACACTTAGCCTTTTTTCCATGGGTTCATCCTTGTACTCTGCTAAAACTGCTAGATTATAAG
>JAQVDY010000041.1 GCA_028698215.1 Actinomycetota bacterium
ACCCTGTCTAAACTCTGGACTATGCATACCCAGGTCTGGCCCCGGTTAAATTGAACCGGATTGCCGTCACTGCCATGGAATTGGAAAGGACTATATATATCACTTCTGCCCCAGGTACCCTCCATTACCTGCCCATCCATAAAATAAAAGGCTTTTCCATCCTGATGGCTTCCAGTAGTCCTGATAACCATATGGCCGGCACTGCTTACCGGTCCCTCTATATCTGTAATCAGTACCACTACATTATTTAAGCTTAACTGCTCCCCCGTCTCGTAATCGGTGTGGGGCTCTTGCGCCAGGAATTTAAGGTATTGGTTAGAATCAATATCGTAAACAAATTGTGCCTGGTATTGGTCATGGGAAAAGTCTACCGTAACCTGATCTATTTCTCCCCTTTCCTGATAGGGGGCATCCACTTTAAACTGCATAGGAGACTGCCCTCCCTGCAGGGAATACCCGTAGAGCTGGGCATCTTCCTTTATGCCATAGGTATCAATAAATGCAGTATGCTCCAAAGCATTGCTCCGGGTAGGTTCCCTCCACCCGGCCGTAGTATGGTTTACATAGGCGGTACTATTAGCATCCAGAACATCCATGTCCATTGTCTTTATGGCATCATAAGCCTCAGGGTAAGTGCCCCAGAAAGTATATATGGGGTCAAAACTCCTGGCTATCTCCGCAAAGTAAATCCTGGCACTCCTTACCGGCCCTATTATTTCTGCATCATATGAAGAAAAGAGGGTAACAAATCTAGTAACCCCTGCTTCAGCCACAGCTTCAAATACAATATCAGCCTTTATTAAACCGGAATGGGGCCTGGCCTGGGGACTGTTCTGCACCATGATAGCCAATGGCCTGCTGTTCTGGACAGTGCCAGAAAGCTCCAGTCCGCTTAACATATTAATATTGGTGCTAATTTGTTCCTCTTCTACCTCCGGCCCAGTTTCCTCCACTGTTTCTTCTTCCGGTTCTGTTTCTTCTTTTACTTCTTCCTGTCCAGGCTCTTCTTGTCCTTGCTCAGGTTCGGCCCTGCAGCTTAGCAGGGGCATGGTTACCGACAGGGCCAGTACCAGGGTTAGGGCTAGAAACATTATGTAAATAGAATTTTTTTTATTTGTTTTCAATGGCTGCTCTCCGCATCTATTATTTTTAATTTCTGTAATTATAAGGGTAACCGGCCAATATTTAAAATATAAAATTTAAATAGCTGGTTCCTGAAAAGCTCCCTATTATTGATGCTAAAATAAACTCTCCTTTTTTATACTAAAAATTAAATTCAGCCCAATATTTTTATTTTACCCTTAAAGCAATATAATGATGTTAGGGATTAGCCTAAAAGGCATGCTTCAGCCTATGCTAAGGCCGTACCGGCTAAGCATTGCAGGCTTTTATTAAAAACTTTAAAGGAATAGGGCATGGAGAAAAAAGAGTCTAATAAACTAATATATGTATCCCTTATATTAGGTATATGCTTGATAATAGCCGCGCTGATAGCCTCCTATACTTTTTACAGGGTGAGGCTCCCCCAAGATACGCTGGCGGTTACCGGATCGGTGAGGGAACAAGTAACTTCTGACCTGGCCAAATGGACTTCAAGTTTTACCCGTACAGTTTTAACCGAAGATCTAAAATCAGGATATGATATGATGCAGCATGACCGGGAACTGGTAATAAATTTCTTTGAAGAAAATGGTTTCAGCGAGCAGGAAATCGATATTTCACCAGTGTTTATGGAACAGCTTTATCTCTATGATCCCAATGTCCCCAAGGAGAATGTTCTGAGGCAAGTGGTAACCATACAGTCCAATGATGTTGACAAGATCACCTATATGGCAAAAAATAATCAGCAGCTTATTGATGCCGGCGTTATATTTAATACCCAGTCTTTGGAATATTACTATACCAAACTGCCGGATTTGCGCATTTCCCTAATCCCTGATGCTATAAATGATGCTAAACTAAGGGCCCAGAAAATTGCTGAAGGAAGCGGTAAAAAGATTGGCGTTATAAAATCGGCAAACCTGGGGGTAGTGCAGGTACTGCCAGTTAATTCCACTGATGTATCGGATTGGGGCACTTATGATACCTCTACTATTGAAAAAGAAGTAATGATACCGGTAACCGTTATTTTTACTATTAACTAAAGAAGTCAGTGTCTGGTCTTGTATGATTTTTTAGCTGCGGGGGCAGCCTTGTAGTAACCAGCAAATTCTAGGGAGCCCAGGTAAGGGTTATGCTTTTGGTTTCAGTACCCGCAGTATTGGTAGCGGTAACTACCAGGGTATAGCTTTGACCCAGTCCCAGGTTTATTTGTGCTATATTCCGCCCCCAGGCCCCACTGCTGTCGTCCCTGCTAAACCGTATAGCGGGATAAGGGTCTCCTGAAGCTATGGCCCTTACCCGGTAATAACATAATTGGCCTTCTGAAACCACCACCGGCCCCTCATACGCTACCAGGCTTAAGGTGGGAAAACCCTCTTCGTCTTCGGGTTCATCTTCGGTTGTTGGCAGCAAATCAGGCTCGCTGTCTGCAATTTGGTTATCTTTTTCATCTTCTTCGGTGATGCTGGCCTGGCTAATCTCATCAGTTTTCCGGGTGGTGCTTTCAGGGGAAACTTCCGGAGCAGATTCTTCTTCAGAATTATCATTTACTGGTTCAGGAAATTCTGCTTGTACCGCTGGCGGGGTGGTATCAGGATTGCGTGATTCATAGATAACTATCAAAAACAAAGAAATCAGTATGACTATAACTAAAATTGAAGTAAAGTTTCTTTTCATATTTATTTATTCTTTTATTTAAAGCCCAATATAGAATTTAGGTCCACTAGTTACCTTTAGCAATGATAAGGCAGATTATATATTATACAGGGGCAATTTACAAAGCTTGCGGCGAATTAAGAATAATAAAAATTTAAGATACTTACTATAAAAAGCTGCCCATATATAAACCAGCCCCTGCCACCAATAAGCTATTTATATTAAGCTAGAAACAGGAAAGCCCTCTGGCTGTGACTATAACCGGTTTCTTAAACCAAATATTTCAATAAGTGCAGCTATATTAATATAGCTGCACTTATGGTTGCCTAAATGAAAACAAATATGATTTACAGTTTAAATTACCCTTATATGTATTCTACCCTTATATGTATGCTGTCAAAATGATAAGCCAGGGTATCCTGTTCCCCATTTCCGTTGGAAGATGGGTGTGACCAGTATAATTTTAACTGGAATCGGTTACTGCCGGCATCAATTTTGCTTTGCAGGGCGTTTTTTAGATTGTCTTCACCATAATTTATGTCAGTAGTTGAATTGGGGAGCTGGACCAGCAAAGAAGCAGGAATGTTCCTGTCTGCTACTTCCAGGGTGCCGTAATCCAGGGTTCCGACCCTTAGAAACCCAAAAGAGGTTACGTTTCCTATAACAGGCATTGCCGTCATTTCTAGCGATGCTGACTGTACCTCTTTACCGGCAAGGCTGGAGATATCGAAACTAATATAGCCGCTTATGCTTTCATTATCACTGGTGTCGCCAGCAATTACAGAAGAGGCAAACCTGGCTGCGGTTACCTGATAAATACTTCCCGACTGGCTTACTTCTACTTCCAACGAAGCTTCAGTAGGCCCCTCTTCTACAGGTTCAGCTTCTTCTTCCGGCAATGGCTCCTCTTCCGGCTCCTCTTCCGGCTCTGGTTCTTCAGCTGTAACTTCCGGCTCAGTTTCTGCTAGTGTTGTCTCTGCCTGGCTTTCCGTACTTTCTTGGGCTGCTGGTAAAGCAGGCTCCTTTTCATATTCTCCCATTAAGTAGATGGTAACTGTAGCTGTTCCCCTGGGGTTGGCAGCGGTGGCAGTAAGCTCATAAGAACTTCCCGCCTTTACTGCTACTTCTACCCGGTCCTTAGCCAGCAGCCTGACCTGGTCATCCTCAGAAAAGGTAATCTCTGGCTCAGGAGTACCGCTGGCCATGGCCTCTACCCGGTAGAAAACCATATCTTCAGATTCTACATAATCAGGCCCGTCATATATTTCCAGCTCAATTAGGGGAGCTTCCCCCACCAGGCTGCACTGGCAGGATACGGTAAGTAAAAGGATAGTAAAACATAAGGCAGGGATTAGCGAAAATTTTAATTTACGCATAATAGCCTCACTTTTGGCCTAAAGGAGTGATATATTTTAATTATATACCTAATTAAGCAATTAATATAAAAATTTTTTCCTGTTTTTACGGTAAGCCAGGGGTCAGGGCCTGGTTACATAAGCCAAACCAGTTAAACTGCCTAACCCCAAAAATTTCGCTTATCCTTAGGCTAATCAGCCAGAAAGCTAAAAAACCCTCGACTGCCTTTTATGATAGCATTATTTTTTTAAATTATATGTTGATTCTTTAAAAAGCCGGGCCTGGTTTATGTTATAATTTTACACAGTAAATTAATCATGAATAATATTACCAAAAGGCGGGGTCCTATGAGTGAAAAAAATATAGATTTTTTAAGCGGGGAAAAAAGCGATGCCCAGCTGGCAGAAATTATTAATCAAAACGGCTGGAGCTTATCATTATCTGAGGCCAAGGAAGCCCAGAAAAGGGCTGGAAAAATTTTAAGCACCACTGAATTGGGAATATTGGATTCCCTGTGGTCGGAACACTGCTCCTACAAGCACACCAAAAAAACCTTAAAGACTTTAATCAACAATAATAGTTATGTGCTGGCTACTGAAAAAAGCGAGGCGGGAGCAGTAGCCATACCGGGAACCGATTATGTGGTAGTGTTTAAAATCGAGTCCCACAACCACCCCACCCAGGAAAACCCTTATGATGGCGCCGCTACAGGAATAGGGGGAGTGGTAAGGGATATATTTGCCATGGGGGCCAAGGTTTACGGCTGCGGTGTTTCACTAAGGACCGGGCCTTTAAGCGGGCAGCACTCCCAATTCATATTAGACCAGGGAACGAAAGGAGCAGCCAATTACTGTAAAGTAATAGGGGTTCCGCTGATAGATTTAGATACTGATTTCAATGAGTATTTTAAAGACAACTGCCTGGCCAATGTTTCAGCCATAGGGGTAGTTCGAAAAGATGAACTGATGCCCAATGTAGCCTCCAGGGATTCAGCCGGCTATAATTTAATTTATTTGGGCAAGGAAACCAGGGGTGCTGCTGCCGGCGGGGCATCCAGCGCTTCCAAGTCCAGGGAAGAGGGCAAACAGCTGTATGAAGTTGAATTTGGTTCCCAGCCTGAACTGGAAAGGGATACCATAACCGTATTGGATCAGCTGAAGCAAACCTTGAAAAAAGAAGGGCTGTTTGATTTGGTATCCATGAAAGATATGGGGGCAGCCGGGCTTACCTGCTCTACTTCCGAGCAGGTTCCGGACGGTTACGGGGTAATAATATATACGGACCAGGTCCCATCCCCGGCAGGCATCAGCGCTTATGAACTGGCCGTGGGGGAAGACCAGGAGAGAAACATGATAATAGCTCCTCCGGGAAAAGCCACTGACCTGGTGCTGGAGGCTTTTCGAAGAAACCGGGACTTTATAGGCAGCGGGGGGAAAGTGGCCATAGTAGGCCAGGTAATAGCTGAAGACAAATTTATAATGAAAGACAGTAAAAGCGGAGAAATTTTCTGCGATATCCCCAACAGCCTGATCACCCATTCTCCCCAATACGATCCTGAAACCAGGCCTCCGGCAGTTACCCCGGTAGAAGAATTTAAGGTAGAAGAGCCGGAAAGCCTAAAGGATTTAGTACTGCGTGTTTTAAGTTCGGATAATGTTTATTTTAAAAAAGGTGCTTACCAAGCCTATATCGACCAAAATTATTTGGTAACCAAGCCGGCAGAAACAGATGTAGCAGTTATGGCTCCCCTGCGGGATGAACAGGTAGATGACCGGCATAAACAGAAAGGGATTGCTTTGGTATTTGGAGGAAAGTCAATACATGGAAGAAACGGCACCCCCTTGGAGCAGGCATACCTGTCAGTACTGCAAGCCCGGCTGAAACTGGCATTGGCCGGTTTGACACCTTTGGCGGTTACTGACGGCTGCAATTACGCCAACCCGGATAAACCTGAAGATTTCCATAGTTTTACCGAAGGAATCAAAGGATTAAATGAAGCCTGTAAAATACCTATCTATAATACGGAAGAGCCCTTGGCGGTGGTATCGGGAAATGTTTCCCTAAACAATACCTTTACTACTGAGAAAAAAGAAATAAAGGCTATTGACCCCTCTATGATTCCGGGTGTTTTTGGGTATATAGACCATTACAGCAAGACAGTTACCAACGGCCTAAAAACACATAATGCCCCTATTTACCTGTTGGGAGAGATAAAACACCAATTTAAAGGTTCGGAATATGCCCAGCTAAGCAAACAGCTGGGGAAAAACCTGCCAAATCTATCCCCTAGCCAGGCAGCCGGATTGGAACATGCCGCCATAAAGGGGGCAGAAAAAGGGTATTGGGAAAGCGCCAAGCTCATAGGTAAGGGGGGTATGGCAGCAGCCCTGGCTGATATGATCATAAAAGGTAGAGACAAAACCGGGGCCAGGATAGATATAGGTGCTATTTTTAGCCTGGATAGAATTGATTATCTGCTGCTTAGCGAGTCATTGGCAGCATTGGTAGTAGCCAAGCCGGGAAAAGGGGAAGAAATTAAAGAACTTTGTGCCCAATACCAGGTAAAAATTACAGAGATAGGCACTACCACCCCTGACGGTAATTTAAGTTTCTTTAAAAGCGGCCAGCCCGTGCTGGACATACACTATGATGAACTGGCCGCAGCATATATTAAGGACTAAAAATATTTATAGGACTTACAGGAGCTGGAAGCAATGGTTGGAAATGATAAAAGAATAAAACTGGATGAGCTTAGCCTGGAAGGGAAGGTTTCTTTAATAACAGGAGGGACCAGCGGCATAGGGCTGGCCATAGCCCAGGCCTTTGCCCTACACCATTCCCAGGTTATTATATGCGGAACCAGCCAGCCTAAAGCAGGCCGGGCCTTAAAAAAAGTCCCCCAGGCTAAATTCTATGCCTGTGATACGGGCATACACCAGCAGGTAAAGGATACCTGTATGCAGGTAATGGATAAATGGGGCAAGGTAGACATACTGGTAATAAATGCAGCCACAGAATTCAACGAAGAAATAAAGGAAATAAAAATTGAAAACTGGCACCGGGTAATGGAAGTTAACCTCTCCGGCGCCTTTTATTTTATAAAATACCTGATTGGCCCCATGATGGAACAGAAGAAGGGAAATATAATTGTAATTTCTTCGGTAGCTTCCATTACAGGCTCAGGAGGAGGCATGCACTACTCAGCCTCAAAAGCAGGGCTAAAAGGCATTGTAAACCGCATAAACTACGAACTGCTGCCCCAGGGTATTAGGGCAAACCTTATCAGCCCCGGTGTAATTGATACCCCTATGCTAAGGAAAAAATACCCGGATGAGCCCCAAACCAATGTCCGGCTCAGCTCCCAGGTACCCTTGGGCCGAATAGGTAAACCAAAAGATATAGCTAACCTGGCCCTGTTTCTAGCTTCTGATATGTCTGCCTATATCTGCGGCGCAGATATAATAGTGGATGGGGGCAGGACCCTTTACAGAAGGCCTCCCGGCTCCTATATAGGAAGCCGGGACACCCAATGATTTAATAAACTTTCTTCCTGATCAGCTGCACAATAATACCGAGTGCCAATACCGCCATACCCACAATGGCGGCAATTTCTACCGCCAGATCGGGCATAGAGGTATCTGCCATCCTTTTTAGCAGTATACCCAGGAAAGCCCATACCGCTACCAGGGCGTAAAAGATATCGTGATTTTTAAAAAGGGCAATAAGGTTAATGATAATACCTACTGCTATAACCAGTACTGTCCAGAACTGCGGGCTTAGTCCAAAACCGTTCCAGCCCAGATCCACCAGAAAAGCACTGACATTGGCGATGGTAGCAATAGTTATCCATCCCAGGTAGAAGCTGAAAGCCATATGGACCAAATATTTTTCACCATTAGAGGCATCAGAACGGCCGATTCTTAACCTGCTGTACAGGGCAATAAGGGTAACCAGAAGAAGCACCATTATAATCAGGGACACCCATACCAGCTGATAATGCCAGGAAAAGATCCAGCCTATGTTAAAGGCAGAAGACAGTATAAACAGTATTCCTATTTTCCTAAACAAGCCTTCCCCGCTGGCTTTAAATGAAACTACCAGCTGGTAGATTATAAATAAGGCCAGCAGGGCATATATCAGCCCCCATATGGAAAAGGTGAGCCCTGAGGGCACAAACAGGTTGGGGTACATATCTGATATTTGCCCTGTATTAAGGTTGTTTATGGGCAGGATATTGGCTAAGGCATTAACCGCCACCATACCCAGGAAAAAAACCAGGTTAAGAAATGCAAGTGCTATATTGCTTGCCTTTTTGCTCATTTTATCTTCCTTTCTATTAACAGTCCCCTTTAGTCATGAGGCTGATGATAAATCAAACTATTACCTTACATCTACCGCTACCGGCAGGTGATCCGAAGCCCGGCTGTAGATTACTTCCAGTCCGGATGCTTCTAGATCCGGGGTGGCCCATATATAATCAATACGGCGGTATGGAGGATAGTGTACCCAGGTAAGCTGATCCTGCTTTCCCAGCTGCAGCTGCACATCCACCAGCCCGGCTTCTTTCATCATTTCTATCTCGGGATCCCCGGTTTCGGCATTAAAGTCACCGGCAATCAAAGTGCGGTCACGGCCTCCCCAGCCTTCTATAACCTGCTGTACTTGCTCTTCCCTTATATGGCCTTCATCAGCTATATGGTGGATATGGGTAACCATCACCCTTATATTTTCCACTGCTCCGGTATCTATTTCTGCCAAAAGGTAGCTCCTTCTCAACGGTGCCCCCAGCCGGGGCAGAAATCCGCTGGATAGCAGCTTTACAGGATATTTGCTTAGCAGGGCATTGCCCCACACCGCATCTGAAGCAGGCATAAACAGGTAATCCATGCCCAGCCGGCGGGCCAGCCAGTACAGGTCATCTGCACCACCGTTTATTACCCAGCCCCGGGATACCTCCTGCAGGGCTACCACTTCGGCCCCGCTGCCTTCAATCACCCTGGCTATAGCTTCCAAATCCAGGAAACCATCTATGTTAAATCCCTGGTGCAGGTTGTAGTCCATAACCCTGACCGTATCTTTCTGCCGGTGGTAGTTAGTGCCTGTATTTAAAAAACCGGATACCATTAACGGCACCAGTAGCAGTATCAGCAGTAAATACCAGGGAACCACCGCCAGCCTGACCGGTTTACCGCTCCAGGGCAGGACTGCTGAGGCCAGGCCTCCCGCTGCCACCAAAAGGGCAGCAAAAAGGGCCACTGCCCAAGGGTCAAAAGGCAATACCAAATCATAGCTGCTGTAATAGATGAAAGCCAAGATAGCCATCAGCAGGCCTCCCAGCCCTGCTGAAGCCACATAAGGCCAGTAAAGGTTATGCTGCCTTTCCTGGCCCATACCTTTGATAAAGGCAGCCGATATAAGCCACAGGCAGGCAATATTTCCTAAGGCCGCCTGGACCACATACAGCCAAGC
>JAQVDY010000042.1 GCA_028698215.1 Actinomycetota bacterium
GATGACGCCTCTACCGTTACCGGGGCAGACCTGGATACCTCCGGTGGGTATCTGGCCATGGGCAGTGAAGGACTGGGAGAGTCTTCCAGTTTTGCCGGCAGTGACTAGGATAAGAGGAGGAAATTAGTAAAGCTCCTTATAAGTATAAACAGCTTATAAGGAGCTTTTTTTATTAATAATAAATAATAGACCTTTAGGTAAGAATGTAACCTCCATCAGCTACTATGAGGCTGCCACAGAAATAAGTGGCTGCCTTGGAAGCCAAAAATACAAAAATACCCTTTAACTCTGCAGGATCTGGTATTCTTTTCTGGGCTGCCTTATTAGACCATTCATTCAAATAGTATTCATCAGCTTCCACCAATAAAGGAGTGCCTATATAGCCAGGAAGTACAGCATTTACCCTTACATTATAAGGGGCCCACTCATAAGCCAGACATTTGGTTAACTGGGACACTGCTGCTTTGGAAGCATTATAATTAGCCTGCTTCTGGGGCTGGTTTACAATGATAGCTGACATGGAAGATACATTAATTATGCTACCCTTTTTCCGTTTAATCATTTCCTTGCCGACCCACTTGGAGCAAAGGTACACCCCGTTCAAGTTCACATCTATTACACTCTTCCATTCATCGTAGGTCATTTCCTCTGCCGCTTTCCATAAAACAATACCAGCATTATTTACTAAAATATCTATTTTACCAAACTCCGACATTACATCTTCCACCATTTTTTTAACGTCTTCTTCATTGGTTACATCTGCCTGCAGTGTAATGGATTTTCTGCCGAGTTTTTTTACCATTTCAGTAGTTTCTTTGCCTGCTTCCAATAGCTTGTCTACTACTGCCACATCAGCACCTGCTTCAGCTAACCCCAAAGCTACTTCCCTGCCCAAGCCCCTGCTGGCACCAGTGACAATAGCTTTTTCTCCATCCAACTTAAAATCCGATAAAATACTCATTACCGCTCCTTTATTATTGTATTATAAAACCTAGTATTTAACTTCTTGCCAATGCTTTTATGTTTAAGTAAAACTTGAATGGCTTAGTACTAAACAACCTTTTATCTTGGGTTTATAATATTTAAAATGTAAAAGCTTCTGTAGTATGTATAAATATAATCTGCTCATAGAAGTTCTGTAAAATTACCTTTCACGGATAGGTTGATTTAAAATTATTCTAATTGAAACCAATTTAAATGTAAACACCTCGCCCTGCAAAGAAAGTGGGGCGCGAAATAAAATTGGACAGCCTGAATAATTTCAGTTTCTATTGCGTCCTTAAATATATTTATATTATAATATATATATTAATCCTGTAACTTTTTATACAAAACTAAAGATATTTTATGAGCACAAGAACACATCTGCAACAGGTCGCATATTATTAAAAACCAAGCAAAATTTCAACCATTTTATAATCCACAAAAGGAGTTGACAGTATATGAAAGCATTGTATCTGATGCAAAAACAGGTTCTTCAAGAAAGAGATTTGCCTATTCCAGAGCCCACTGACTGTGAAGTACAGATAAAAGTAAAATCAGTGGGGGTTTGCGGTTCTGATATACATTATTACGAGCATGGGAGAATCGGGGATATGATAGTAAGGGAACCCCTCATATTAGGCCATGAAGTCTCTGGTGAAATTACAAGGATTGGCTCTCATGTAAAAGATTTGGAGATTGGAGAACTGGTAGTAATTGAACCTTTTGTTGTATGCGGCAAATGTGAAGCTTGCAGAACCGGTAGATACAACTTATGCCCTGATCACAAATTTTATGCTACTCCTCCCTTTGACGGGGCTTTGAGAGAATACGTCACCTTTGATTCTTCCTTTGTCCATAAAGTACCAGAAGGAATTAATGCAGAATTAGCTACCCTGGTAGAACCCATGGCTGTAGGTATTTATTCTTCCCGGTGCGTTGGTACTGGTTTGGGGGATAAAGTAATTATATACGGAGCAGGGGTAGTAGGCTTATGCTGTTTAATTTGTGCTTACAGCGCAGGTGCTAAAGAGGTAACCATGGTAGACGTCAGGGATGACAGGCTTAAGATTGCTGAAAAGCTGGGAGCAACCAGGATTATAAACCCTGCCCATGATGATCCCAGCCAATACTTAAATTATTACGATATTGCCTACGAATGTTCAGGAGCAGAACCGGCTTTAATTGATGCCAGCAACCGAGTAAAAGTGGGGGGCCGTATATCAGCCATCGGTTTTCATACTAAAACCACCCAGGAAGCCCCTATCACCCAGATGGTCATAAAGACACAGCAATTGGTAGCTACATTTAGATATGCCAATTCATTCCCAGCAGCTTTGGATATAATTCTTAAAAATAGGGATAAAGTAACAAAATTTATTACCCATAGGTTTAAATTCGAGGATTCTGAAAAAGCCTTTATTGCTGCCAGGGACGATAAAAGCGCCATAAAAGTAATGATTAATATGTAGCAGCCTAAAAATTATATAAATTTAAATAGATAAAGCCAAATTATAAATATGCCCTACAGCAGCCTATTAATGTAAATAATAAACTGCTGTAGGGCATAACCTTAACTATTAATAGCCTTTTTTTGGCTATTACCAATCCTACCTATTTATAATAGCTTTTTCTGAGTCTTTATCAAAAAGATGAATATTATTGGGCTCAAATTCCATCCAGCAAGTATCGCCTCGTTTAAATTTGACACCACCTGCAGTAATAACTACTTGAACCATTGATTTGCTTTCATCTCCGAGCTCTGCAGTTACTACTGTGCTGTCCCCCTGAAACTCAACTATCCTTACTGTACCAGCTATTACTGAATCCCTATTATTTTCTTCTATCACCTTTATCTGTTGTGGCCTAACTCCCATCACAGCATCAGATCCTACAAATTTATCATCAACTTTTCCGGCAATCTCAAATAATTGTTTGCCCTTATCAGTATTAATAAACACTTTATTGGGAGCATCAATACCGCAATTAATAAAATTCATACCTGGCTGGCCGATAAAGTTTGCTACAAACTTATTAACCGGCTGATTGTAAATCTCATCTACGGTACCAATCTGTTGTCTTTCTGCTTCGTGCATAACCAGTATACGGTCACAAAGGGCAATAGCTTCAGCTTGGTCATGGGTAACATAAATGGTGGTGTTGCCCAGTTCTTTATGTATCCTGCTAATTTGTGCCCTTATTTCGCCCCTGATACGCTGATCCATATGAGACAGGGGTTCATCCAGCAAAGTAAGCTTGGGCTTTCTAACCAGGGCCCTGGCCAAAGATACCCTTTGCTGATACCCGCCTGCCAAGGATCCAGGTTTTTTCCTCAATATTGGTTGTAGGTTCAGGGCTTCTACGATTTCCATTACCATTTCATTTAACTTTTCTCCCTTTATGCCTCTAGCCCTTAATGGAAATGCAATATTTTCATATACATCCATGGAATAATAGAGGGCATAGGATTCAAAAGCTAAAGCTATATTCCTATCTGCAGGGCCTTTTTCATTTACCCTTTCACCATCAAAAAGTACGTCTCCCTTACTTATTTCTTCCAGTCCTGCCAGCATGCGCAATGTAGAACTTTTTCCACTTCCTGAAGGTCCCAATATTGCAAGGAATTCTTTATCATTACAGGTAAAGTTCAAGTCTCTAACGCCTACAACATCTCCCTGATAAATCTTCCATACATTTTTGCAATCTATCCTACTCATTTTCACCTCACCTATTACTTAGTCAAATTTATTGTTGGTACATAAAAGAAAGTATTTTCTTCAGGAAAATCAATCCATACCTCGTCACCTATTTCAAATTCACTTCTCTCTACCCCTCCCCTTATGCGGGAATGAAGGAAAGTATTAGCAAGCTCAAAGTATACCAGTGTGCTTTCTGCTTCATGGGTAATAGCGTAAACCGGAAGCTGGAAGGCTTTTTCGGATTGTTTTTCTTTGCTGATATTTATGTATTCACTCCTGATCCCAAGCCTGATATCTAAATCCTGGCCTACGGTTTTAGCTGTTTTTTTAGCATCTACTGCAGCCTCATTAGAAAGCTCTAATTCGAACGAATTCAAGGCATTAAAGAAAGTTTTCCCATCTTTATCTATTAGGGTACCGTCTACCAGGTTCATTGGCGGTTCACCAACCGATAATCCCACAAAATCGGATAAAGGATTCTCGTAGACTTCTTCTGGTGTATCCATTTGCTCTATCTTACCATGCCTTAATACAATCATTCGGTCTGATAAAGCCAGCGCTTCCCTGTAATCATGAGTGACATAAATAATAGTACTGCCATATTTGACTGCAAACTCACGTAATAGGGTTTGGGTTGAAAACTTAAGTTTAGCATCAAGGTGCGCAATAGGCTCATCTAAAAGGTAAACCTCAGGTTTTCTAACTAACGCTCTGGCTAGTGAAACCCTCTGTTTCTGCCCGCCGCTTAATGCTTGAGGCCTTCTATCCAACAGAGCGTCTATACCCAAGAACTTGGCAATCTCTACTACCTTTTCCCTTTCTTCGGCCTTGCTTAATTTAAAATTCCACTTAGGCGCTCTCAAAGGGAAAGCTATGTTCTGGTATACATCAAAATGCGGGTAAAGATTATAGGTTTCGAAAGCCATAGATACATTTCTGGCATGAGGAGGCAAATCATTAACTACCATATCATTAAAATAAATTTTGCCTGATGTAATAGTTTCTATTCCGGCTATCATTTTAAGTATGGTACTTTTCCCAGCACCAGTAGGACCAAGTATAGAAACGAATTCACCCTCTTTGCATGTAAAGCTCAAATCATCTATAGCCATTTTCTTGCCATAATATTTGGTCACATTTTCAAATTTTACTTCTGCCATATCTTACTCCTCCTCATCTTCATCATATTTGGGTCGAGGACCAAATTTAAACACTATAACTGCTAGTATTGTAGCAATAATGAGACCAATCCATGCTGGCACTTGGGGCAATATTCCCATCCATAGGAACATGACACCCATCCATACCAACACTGCCCAAAACAACCAATTTCCCATCGACATTCTTAACTTCATTTATTACAAACCCCCTAACTAGCATCTACAACTATTTATTAATTTCAATTTTGGTTTTATCCTTTAACAGCTCCGAAGGTTAAACCTCTAATAATATATCTCTGCATAAACCACGCTGCTATCAATGTAGGCAATATGCTTATTGCCGCGCCAGCAGCCATGGTTCCATATTGTATATCAATAGACCCCCAGAAAGAGGAAATTAGAACCGTAACCGTTTTAGCCGCACTCCTGGTAAACAGAAAAGCAAACAGGAATTCGTTCCAAGACCAAATCAGGCAAAAAACAGAAGTGGTAGCAATGCCTGGCATAATCAGCGGAATTACAATTCTTCTAAAGATATTGAATCGGCCATAGCCGTCAATGAGTGCAGCTTGCTCTAATTCTTGTGGAACATCCCTAAAGAAGCCGTACAGCAAGAAAGTAGCAAATGATACATTAAAATACATATACAGCAATATTAATGCTAAATGTTTATCTAATAAACCGAGATTACGAAATACAATGAAAAATGGCAAAGCTGCTACTACTGCCGGAAACATCCTGGTGGAAATAGTAACAAAAAGCAAATGGCCGCCCCCAGTATTCCATCTAGCGAAACTATAGGCAGCCGGGACGGCAATTATCATTACTAGTACTGTACTGAGAACACTAACTATAACCGTGTTAAGCAAGTTCTGGAAAAATGGAAACTGAACAAATAGCCTCTGGAAATTTTCCAAAGTGGGTGTAAATAAAAATTGTTGAGCAAAGTTTCCGGTGAAAATGTCCTGAGCCGGCTTAAATGCGGTTAAAAATATCCACGCTAATGGTCCTAGTACTATCAACAATACAATTACCGTAATTATCCAAAAAGCTATTCGCTTACCAACAGAATCTTTATTATACATTGTTGTACACCATCCTTATCATTATTTTGACGCGTCTAGCGCTTTAATCAATTGTCTAAACATAATTGCGGCAATAATCATGGTCAGATACAAGCTCATTATTGCCAGTGTTGAACCATAACCGACATCAAAATATACAAAAGAAGTCCTGTATACCATCCAGTCTAATAGCTCTGTGTTTACGGCTCCACGTGTTGTACCGTACAAAGGATCAAATAACCTTATAAGCCACATGGTCCTCAACAATACAATGATCATAATTAAAGGAGACAGCATGGGCAGGGTTAACTTTCTAAATACCTGCCATCCCTTAGCACCATCTACCTGGGCAGCTTCAAAGGTGTCCTTGGGAAGACCTTTTAACCCGGCCAGAAGTACTGATGCTGAAAATGGGAACCATTGCCATACAGTAATACCGCAAATGGTAAATAATGCCAGGCTGGGATCCCACCATTTTATTCTCGCCAAACCTATTGTTGCCAAAAATTGGTTAATAAAACCAATATCGTATTCAAGCAAGAAATTCCAAACAATAGATAAAATCAAAGGCGCTACCAACAAAGGCAACAGGATAAGGCCACGAATAATGTTTTCTCCTTTAAAATTCCTATTCCATAATGTGGCTATGCCCAACCCAATAAGTAATTCTGAAACTATGCAAATTACAGTAACTGCAGCAGTCCTGCCTAATGGAATCCAAAAATTGGTATCCCTCAACATGGTTCTATAATTTTTTAATCCAACAGCAACCCTTCCTGCCAGGTCTGCATCATAAAAAGAATGAAATATGCTGTAAATCATGGGGTAAATCATAAATGCCAGTAATACCAGAAGTAATGGTATTAACAACACCCATTTAAAATATTTCTCACTTGAAAGAACTTCCCAGACTGAGGGCTTTCTCCCTAGATCCATTTTGTTAATTGTAACACTTTCATTTTTTACACTCGACATATTAACTACTTCCTCCCTCTTTCCTAATCCTAAACATCATTCTTTCATATTAAAATTAGTACTTATAAAGGGGAAGGAATAAGATTGCTCTGATCCCCTCCCCTTACTCTAGAGATAATTACACTAGGTATAATCGTTCCATAGAGCTCATATCATTATTCTTCAACGCTAATAGGTATGGTATCGTGCCTGGTTACCAAATCTACCATTTGCTGATTCAAAGAATCAATACAAGCCTGTGGTGACAATTCACCGCTGAATCCCTTGGAAAGAGTATTCATGTGCATCTCAGTTACTTTACCAGCTGAAGCTGAATTGAAGTAATATGCGTTATCTATAATAGCAGCATAATCTTCATTAGCCAGGATATAGCTTAGGTAATCAACCAAAATACCAAAAGGATACTCATTTTCTTCTGAATGCCAGCTAGGATCTGCTAATACATCAGACCTGGTAGCCAACTGGCCTGCGTCTTTCATAACTGAAGTCTGAGTTTCCAAAGAACCTAGATACCTTACTAACCAGTAAGCAGCTTCCTGATTATCAGAAGCAGCAGCTACACCATAGGACCAAGCACCAGTGTAGGGTCCTTCACCTATGGTAGGATAGATGCCTAACCTTGCATCAGGATCATTAGGCACTACGTTTTTGTTTAACTCGTCTACAGCCCATGCAAAACAGTTAGAATACATCATACCTACTAGAGGAGTGTCTCCCTGGCTAACAGCAGCAACAACAAAGTCAAAGTTAGCAGTTAAAACTCCAGGAGAAGCATACTGTACTCTTCCTACATATTCTTCCATGGTCTGTACCATCAGGTCAGTGTATTCTTTGGTGATAATATATTCGGTTACCGCGCCAGAATCATCTTTAACTACTTCGCAATAGTCTCCGCCATTACCCCAAAGGTAGGTTGAGAACTC
>JAQVDY010000043.1 GCA_028698215.1 Actinomycetota bacterium
GAGGCACAGACAAAAAAATCTCCATAATAGAACTGCTCATTAAGGTTGTAATGCACCAGTTTATGGACACTTAGCCTTTTTTCCATGGGTTCATCCTTGTACTCTGCTAAAACTGCTAGATTATAAGGATCATATATATCCATAATCAGGTACTTTTCCGATTTCTTTATGCATCCGTACCGGGAAAAAGTAGTTCCGCCGGTAAGTATTATGTCTGCTTGCTCTATCAAGGCCTTCAGGCTGGCCTCGTCACTGTATTTTTTCAAGCTGAAGCTGTCCGGCTCCAGCCTGCAATCATTGGGTACAGCCAGGGTTACATTCATGTACTGGGACAGTACTTTGGCAAAATTCCATACCCTGATAGCCGGGCCTGCCATTTGTGCGGATACCACTTCACTGGTTATAATAAGCAGGCTTCTCTTTATTTCCCTGGTAAAAATATCATATAGTCCCAAGCCGGTTAGCATGTTAATCTGGTTTTGCTGGTACTGCGGGTCGGAAGATACTGCCAGAAATTGTCCTTTAAAATAAGTAAATACCGCCTTGTCATCCCTGCCCCGGTTCTGCTGTATCCATCGCCTTTTTTCAATTAGTTTAGGCAGGTTATCCATAAAGTCTTTCACTGCCGCCATTGAACTTAAGGGCTGCTTATCTATGGTTATATCTTTAATCTGTTTTTCTATGGCCTCGCTTAACTTTTTATCCTCTTCCAAAGAAAACTTATAGTAATTCTTATAGTCAAATTTTAAGTCTACCCACAGGCGGTTAAATACATTGCCGAAAGTAGCCGCCAAAGCCCGGGCCAGGTTATGGTCATCATAGTTTTTAAATACGGAATAAAGGGAGTTTCTCTCTTTTAGAAACCTCAATTTATCGTCGCTGAAGACCTGGGAGGTGCCATGGTGCACATGATATACTATGGACTGGGGTACAAATACCACCTTATATCCCAGTACCCACAGCCTCCAGCCCAAATCTACATCTTCATAATATGCAAAAAAATCGGAGTCAAAACCTCCACAATGGCGGAATATATCGGTCTTTACCATCATGGCTCCCCCGTTTACAAAAGGCTGGTATACCATATTGTGGTGCTGGTCCTGTTCTGCCGGCAGCCCGTAATCTATCTGGAAACCCTTGCCTTCAAAATTAATCATGCCTCCGGCAAAATCAATGTTTTTACCATCGGCTGACATTACCTTAGAGCCTGCTGCTGCTATTTCATTCTGGCCCAGCAAGGGTCTTACCAACTCGGTTAACCATTGGGGGTCTACCCTGGTATCATTGTTTAAGAAAGCGATATATTCACCACTGGCCTGCTGGGCTGCCTGGTTGTTGGCAGGAGCAAAACCTTGATTAGTTTTATTGGCAATCACCTTAACCTGGGGATAATGCTGTGACAGGAATTCTACTGACCCGTCAGTAGAACCATTATCTACCACTATTAATTCTATTTTGGGGGATGGATAATCCAGTTGGGCTATGCTGTCTAAGCAATCCTTTAAATAATCCTTGCCATTTAAATTTACAATAGAGATGGTAATAAGAGGATAGGCAATCATATTTCCCATCAGATGATCTCCGTATAAAATTTATAAAAAGTTAAATAAATTATAACAAACAATTCATTTTAAACAATATTATTTGTGGTTGCTGCTCTACTGGGGGACAGTAAGGAATACCTGGATTAGTAGTGTTAAAAACCCACGGTTTGGGATACAGGGGGGTTATGCCCCATAAGCATCGCCCCCTGTACTAGATTTTTAGTCTTGGGGATTAAAATTCTTGGTGTACTTTTCAGCCAGATTGCCAAAGAAGGGAAACTTGTAGTTTTCTCCCTGCTGGGTTTTCAGCACTATTACTATCCTGATTATAAGCTCTGCAATTACTACAAACCAGGCCAGCCAGCTAAACAGGCTCCACCAGCCCCATAATCCATAGGAAAATACCGATCTAACCAGGATTGCTCTTACTATAGACCCAATAATCTGCAGTACTATCCTTATGATTAAAGAGGTAAAGCCAATAATCATGGACTGCATCGCCTGAAACTTGACAAACCTGTTTTCTTTTTCCAACAGATAGATGATTAGGCCTGACAGCCAGCCCCCGTATCCATATAGCAGGATTCCAGCATGGGATACCAGTACTGCCAGCTTGGCAGGCATTCCTGTAGAACTTTTTTTATTTGCGTCCGGATGCTCTGCTGTAGGTTGTTCAGCCATTAAACTTCCTTTCTTTTCATTAATAATAGGCAGTTTTAATGATGATATTTTTGATTATACCTTATCTTAATATTATTGACAGGTATAAAATGATTAAATTAATTGATTTAATCCAAATCACTTTACTAATAACATTTTTAGTTTTTACCTATAGAACATTCTAAGATTTCCACTCTCCCTTATACTGCCTTAGTTTTAAATAAATCCGCCTGGTTATAGCCTTTGCTTTTTAAAATGTTTAATTTTTTAGTATGATATTGGGCAGTAGAAAAAAGTATGAGGCAAATCACTTCCGGTATTTGCCAAAATTATTATCTGAAAACATTGACTTAGGAGGATAAATGGCTGAATCAAATCAAGAAGAACTTAAAATGGGAGAGAAAGTAATAGGAGGACCAAGGATCTATTTCTGGGTAATCTCTATTTTAGCCGGTATCGGTACTTTTTCCCTGCTGGATGTGGGAAACTGGATGGGAAAAAATTTTCATATGGGCCCCTTTAATATACCTTTTCCCAATATGGGCCTTCCTCTTGGAGAAAATACTGGTTGGGTGTTCCTGGCCCTTTATGTAGCAGCGCTAGTAGGACTATATATGAGAAAGGGCTGGGCTGTTCCTGTAGGCAGGGCTGCCCTGGTGGTATCCATGGTAGTACTTTTTCCGGTAGGCACCATATTTGGAGCCATATTATGGAAAAGATTTAATGATCCTGTAGCTAAAAAATATCTAAACTACGGCGCCAAGCCAGAGGAAACCCCGGATAAGGAAAGCCAGGAAAAACAGGATTCTTAAATAATGAAGGTGATAAAGTAAAGGGATTAAAGCCTTACAGGGCAGATAGAAGTGATTTATTTTAAATATTAACTAAGGTAAAATAAAACCAGTCTAATATAGAAAAGAGATTATGAAAGAAATAAACATTGCCTTTATAACCGACCGGATGATAAAAGGCCATGGGGTGGATCTGGTGGTAGACCGTATGGCCGACGGCCTGGCTAAGAAAGGTTACCATACCCGGGTTTACTGCAATTACCATGATGAAACTTTTACCAGCCGGAAGTCTTATCACATAACTACTCTGCCCTATGTAAGGCCGGTTAGGAATCCCATAGTTTACGAGAGATGGATAAGGAAACTGGTCCCCTTTTTCCAGAAACGAAAAATTGACCTGTTCGTCATACAGTCCTTTCCCTTTTACAGCCTTATACCCAAATTAAAACAGCCGGTCCTGGTGGTAGACCATGGTATCATATCTACAGCAGGCATGCCTTACCGACGCAGGCTTTTTTACCGCTACCAGCAGCTGAGCCAGAACCTGTCCTATTTCCGCCAGGCTGAAAAGATTATAACTGTATCTAAGTTTCTGCTATCCTGCCTGCCGGCAAAGCTGCAGGCCAAGGCTGGCTATATTTATAACGGCTGCAACCACTATAAGTTAGCCGATATGCCTGATGATGAAAGGGTAGCTAATTTCAGGCAGGAGCTGGGAGTAAAAACTGATGATATACTGCTGTTATTTGTGGGCAGGTTAAATATTTCCAACCAGCCCTATAAAGGGGTAGATGAACTTATCCACATCCATAACCATTTGGCCAAAAGCAGGGATGATGTAAAAATGCTGGCGGTAGGTTATGGCTCCCAGAATGACGAAGCTTTGCTAAAGAACCATGGAATCATGGTTTTAGGCAATGCCCCGGAAACTCTTATGCCCTTAATATTTAAGGCTTCCGATATTTATGTGACCTGTTCTAAATGGGAGGGGTTTGACCTGCCGGTAGCAGAAGCCCATAGTTTCAGCAAGCCTTCTGTTTGCTATGATATAGGGGCCCATCCAGAAATTACCAAGGATGGGGAAACTGGATTCATAGTTAAGGATCAATCCCAATTCATTGATAAGCTAAACCTCCTAATATCTGATAAGGATTTAAGGGATAGCATGGGAAAGGCTGCCTACCAGTTTTCCAAAAAGTTTAACTGGCGGGATACAGTAGATAAATACGATCAACAGATAAAACAGATGCTCAGCCTGCAAGATACAGATATAGTACCCCGGGATTTTAAACAGGAAGAAATACCGGATAAGTTCCCCCCGGTTACCGCCCTCATAGTCAATTACAATTCCAGCTTTGAATGCCTGGAAGAATGCATTGCCTCTCTTAAGGAGCAGACTTATCAAAACCTGGAAATACTTCTTTTTGATAATAACAGTGATAACGACATACTGACCCGCATCAGGCAGAGGTTTAGCGGTATCAAGATTATTAAATCTACCCAGAACCTGGGATTGGGAAGAGCTATAAACCGGGCCCTGGAAAGCATAGACAGCCCTTATGTGCTGATATCCAATTTTGATGTGGCCTACGATAAAAGGGCGGTAGAAGAATGCGTTAATATGATAGGAAGCCTGGACAGGAAGTATATTGGCCTGGCTCCCAAGATTAAGTTTTACTACATGAGGGATTTTATAGAAAGTGCCGGCATTTACCTGGATAAATCCTATTATATTGGCTATCAGGGCATAGGCCAGCTGGACCTGGACCAGTATGACCGGGATGAAAATGTGTTTGGATGCTCTTTTACTTCTGCCTTTATAAAAACCAAGGCTTTTTCGGAGGAAGTGGTAGGTAAAATAGACCCCAGTTTCTTCCTGTTCTATGAAGATGTGGATTTCTGCTATAGGGCCAACCTCTATGGCTATGCATTTAGGACCTGTCCCACCGCCATAGTTTATCACAAATATGCTTACAGCTTCCGGGATGCGGCTACCGGGTGGCAGACCAAATATTATTACCAGAAACTCAACCTGTTAAAAACCTTGTATAAGAATGCTGAAGAAGCAAATCTGGTGCGGGTAAAAAACATTGAGCTGGGAATACAGAAACAGAACCTAAAAGATGCTAACCTTAAATCCACAGCTAAAAAGATAACCAGAAACTACAAAAAAAGCTTGCCCTATCTCAAACAGGAAAGGGCCAATATCCAGATGTCCAGGAAATTATTTGATGAAGATGTACTTAAGTATTGCTGGGGTGAATCTAACTTTTTTGATTTTGTAGAAAATGTGCCCCAGTACTCCCTAACCAACTTGTCTAAAACCTATCAAAGGCTTTATGCCCTGGTAGGCAATAAGACTTATGAAGACTATATCACTTATCTACAGAATCTGAGCCAGACCAAGTTCAGGATTGAAATAGATAAGGTAAGAAGACTGCTGCACAGCAAACTGGAATACGAAAGGCAGTCAGTACATAATTTTATTGACAGATTAAGTTAGCATGCAAATTGGAATAGATATTTCAACCCTGGCCAATCATGGACAGGATATTGGGGCCGGACGCTATATTTTCAATCTGGTAGAGCACCTTGCCGGTTTGGACCATAGTAACCAAATTAAACTGGTGGCCAGGTGCACTACCCGCCAGAACCTGGAAGTCATAGGACAGCTTACCCAAAGGGATAATGTTGCAGCAAAGCTCGTTTTTACCAGTGATAAAAAGCTTTCCTGGTGGGACAAATTTAATTTTCCCCCCTATGAGTTTTTAGGCTACAGGGCGGATTTGCTTCATTGCCCCGATTTTATGATCGGCCCTACCTTAAACCGTAACCTGGTGCTTACTATAAATGATTTGGCCTTTATCCGTTATCCTGAGTTTAACTTTGACTGGTTTATAGAAAAATATACCAAACAGGTTAAAGCCAATGCCATAAGGGCCAAAAAAATCATTGCCATATCCCATAGCACCCGCCAGGATATTATCAAATTTTTGGGCATACCGGAGGAAAAAATTGAAGTGATCTACCCCGCAGCAGACCATATCTTCAACAAGCTGGAACACCCGGATAAGGAAGTATGCAAAAAATATAACCTGGATGGCAATTTTATCTTGTCAGTGGGAACCATTGAACCCAGGAAGAATTATCCAGCCTTGATAGAGGCTTTCAATAATATAAAAAAAGATTTTAAGCAATTAAAGCTGGCTATTGTGGGCAGGACAGGATGGAAAAGCGAGGCCAGCTTTAAGGCTAAAGAGGACAGCCCACATAGCCAGGATATATTGTTTTTAGGCCGGGTTCCTGACCAGGATCTGGTGCATCTATATAATCAAGCTATGATTTTTGTGTATCCTTCAATATTTGAAGGTTTTGGTTTGCCTGTCCTGGAGGCTATGAGCTGCGGTTTGCCGGTAATTGCAGGTAATACTTCATCATTGCCTGAGGTAGTGGAAGATAGTGGGATATTGGTTAATTTAGAGGAAAGCAATGCCTTGGGCCAGGCTGTAGTTAAACTACTTTCAGATAATAGCTTAAGAGAAGAGCTGGCCAACAAGGCTCTAACCAGGGCTGCTAAGTTTTCATGGGAAGAGAATGCAAGGGCTACCTTAGCTCTGTACAAACAGCTGTAGGTATGGCTTTGGTTATTTCTAAATTTCTTTAGCTTAATTGTTGCTAGAAATACAGATTTAAAGCTTACATCACACTTTTCCTTTGAATAATGTGATAATGCTGATTTAATTAAACTAATTGGCAAATACCATTACCAATACTCTTCTCTGTTCATCCTGGGACATTCCAATCCCCACTCTGGTAAAAGCGCTATTTAAAATATTCTGCCTATGGGGCCCACTATCCATCCAGGAGGCCAAAAAGGTTTCCACTGTTCCATTAGATGGAGGCGATGCCTGATTTATATTCTCAGCAGCAGCACTAAAAACTATACCCCTGTCAGCCATTAGGTCAAATGCACTTATGCCGCTAGGGCTTATATGGGAAAAGTATCCGCAGGATATCATATCCTCTGCTCTCCAGCTTGCTACTCCATTAAGCCCCGGGCATAGCGCCACCTGGTTTAACCCGTAATCTTTCCTTATATGATTTAAGTTGGAAAGCACATCGGTTATGTAACTGTCGGATGAATCTAAAACGGTTGAGTTACTATCCTTGCTGGAAGAAAGGCTACCTGTATTTATGCCGTAAATACTGCACAGGCTGGCAAACTCTACCGAGTTTACAAAGCCGGAAAGCACAAAACTCCTGCTTCTCCCCTTTTCCAGCTGGCCCAGCCAACCGGCATAACCTTCAGGATCTGGGAGGCGGTTAAAAAAGGACCTGTACATAACCAGCAAAAACTGTTCATGGGAAGTATTCTTGGCTTGAAATTCTTCAGAAAATATGAAATGATAAGCCACATCAGCCCCAGTAAGCCTGCCTGAAGTTAAATGCCCCACCCAGTTAGTCAGGCCTGGACCATCGGGCTGCCGGTCCAGACAGGTATTATAAAAGCGGGTAACAAAATCTTCGACGTTTTGAGAATCTGCAAAAGCTAGGTTTGGTATCATTAATGTTGCTACTATGACGGCTACAAATATAGCTACTATAGTTCTACGTTTCAAGCGCATTCTCCTTATATACTTTTTTATAGACCTCCAGCGTATTGCGGGCAGTTTGCTCCCAGCTAAATTTTTGAGCCTGCAGGCTTCCCCGGCGGGACAGCTCCTGCCTTTTGCCTTTAT
>JAQVDY010000044.1 GCA_028698215.1 Actinomycetota bacterium
TATATGCCTATAATCCCAATATTGGCTGGAAATATGTAACCTTAAAAATTAATTATACCGGCAGCACTTCCCCGGCAGCACCCAGTGGCGGCGGCGGGGTTATAACCAATGCCACCAATATGGTGGGATACGTAGATGTAACTGTGGACCAGCTGGTAAGGATATTTGAAATAAGAGGGTCATCAAAAACAAATTGGGCTAGAAGACTAGCTCCATTATATATAAAGTGGGGGCAACAATTTAACCTAAGGGCAGACATAGCATGGGCTATGATGGCTCACGAAACAGGATTCCTGGAATTTAACGGTGTGGCTGATCCCAGCTGGAATAATTTCTGTGGTCTGGGGGTAACCGGACCAGTGGGAGTAGGCTGCAGGTTTGAATCTGAAGAACTGGGTGTCATAGCTCAATATGCCCATTTAGCCTGGTATGCTTATCCATCACATGTAAATGGATATTGCTCTAAAACTTATGATCCCAGGCACTCAGACGGCCATTTCTTTAATGGCAATTCCAGTGTAGGCACCTTAAACGGAAGATGGGCGCCTGCCAGTACCTATACGGACAAGATACTGTTATTTGCCAACCAGGTATTTGGCAGATAAAAAGCTAAGAAAAAGGTAAGAAATAATAGCCCTGGCTCCGGCCGGGGCTATTTTAATAGGGTTAGCTGTCATTTTTCTAAGCATAAATTAATGATATAATTAACCCTAAATTTAAAGATTTTAAGAAATGTTTGAAAAAAAAGTAAGCGAAATCAATCAAAGGCTGGAAAAATACAAAAGCCTGGGCACCATAGGCGGCAGAAATGGCTTTATAAGGAAAATAAAGGACGTATACGCCTCCTTTCTTTTTTTTATGGTAAAACCCCTGGTGCATCAGCAAAATGCCTATAACCAGGCTTTATTTGATTTTAACCGCCAGTCATCACTGCACTTAGAACAGATAGACCAGCAGCTGGAAGAGCTGGCCCAAAAATTGAACCAGGTTTATCGAAGCCTAAAGCAGCTGGAATATAAAACCCAGGTAAAATTTCCTCCGGACTTTGACTATTCCCAGTTTGAGGACCAGTTCCGGGGGCCGGAGGGGCTGGTAGCAGAAAGGCAAAAAGTATACCTGGATTATTTAAACCAAAAACTGGAAACATTGGATATAGGATGCGGGCGGGGAGAATTCTTGCAGCTTCTCCAGGGCCATGGATTTAAAGCCAGGGGTATTGATAGTGATAAACAGATGGTAGAACGCTGCCGACAAAAGGGACTGGAAGTAGAGCAGGCAGAGGCTGTCAGCTATATAGAGCGTTATCCAGGAAAACTGGGAAATATATTTCTATCCCAGATAGTAGAGCATATGGACTATAAAGATATTTATAAGCTGATAAAAACCTGCTGGGAAAAGATGGAGCCGGAAGCAGTTATCTTGATTGAAACCATAAACCCCAATTCTTTTTATGCCCAGAGCAGGGCTTATGTCATCGACCCTACCCATGTTAGCCTGGTCTCTCCAGAAACTATAAGCTATACCTATCAGAAAGTAGGCTTTAGAAACCTGAAGTTAATTTATAAAAGCCCTGTACCCCAAGAGCAGAGATTAAGCCTTATTGAGGAAAAAACGGGGGATAAAAAAATAGATGGCATAATTTCAGACTTAAACAAGGATTTAGCCAAAATTGATGATATAATGTTTGGGAATTTGGAATATGCAATAATGGGAGTTAAATAGTTGTTAGCCAATATACGCAAGCTTTTTTCATACAGTGAGCTCATTGTAAGCCTTACCAAAAAGGAACTCAAAGTAAAATACAGGGGCTCGGTATTGGGGTTTCTATGGTCGCTTCTTAACCCCATACTGGTGATGGTGGTTTATTCCTTTGTATTTTCTATAATTATGAGGCTGGGAGTAGAGGATTATGCCATCTTTTTAATCAGTGCCCTCCTGGGCCATAACTTTCTGGCCAATTCAGTCTCTTATGGGGCCAGCGCTATTGTGGCTAATGGCAACCTGGTAAACAAAATTTATTTTCCCCGGGAAATTCTGCCCTTATCCATTGTCTTGGCCAACCTGGTAAACTTCCTTTTTGAGCTGATAGCCCTGTTTATAGTACTAACCATCATGGGCTATAAATTTTACATGTTTTTGTATCTGTTGCCGCTGATAATATTTGTACAGTTTTTTTTGGTGGCAGGATCTACTTTGCTGGTATCTTCCTTAAATGTTTTTTTCAGGGATTTGCAGCATCTAATCAGCATTATCATGATGGTTTGGTTTTTTGCCACCCCTATAATCTATCCCCTGGAGATGGTGCCGGAGGCCTTCAGGAGGATACTTTATTTTAATCCCATGACCCTGTTTACCATGATGTACAGGAACCTGTTCTACTATGTAAACCACCGGCCCGGGTTTGAGATGCCTCCTTATTATTTTGTAATCTATGCGGTGGGTGTATCCCTGCTCATATTCTTTTTAGGCTACTTCATATTTAAAAAACTGGAACCGAGGTTTGCCGAGGAAATATAGTTATGGATAAAAATATTGCGGTAGATATCAAAAACGTAACCAAGCGTTACAGGATATACCATGAAAAGATACCCAGCTTAAAAAATACTATCCTCAGGGGAAAGAGGCAGACCTTTGAGGAATTTTTGGCTTTAGATGATGTATCTTTTTCCATCAGGCACGGGGAGACCTTTGGCATAATCGGCCCTAACGGCAGCGGTAAATCTACCCTGCTAAAAATGATAGCCAATATCATCCAGCCTACCCAGGGAAAAATAGTATCCAATGGAAGCATATCGGCCCTGCTGGAGCTGGGGGCCGGTTTCCACCCTGATCTTACCGGCAGGGAAAACATATATATAAATGCAGCCATACTGGGCATGAAAAAGAGGGAAGTAGACCGGCGTTTTGATGATATTGTCAGTTTTTCCGAGCTGGAAAAATTTATAGATACCCCGGTAAAAAACTACTCTTCCGGCATGTATATGAGGCTGGGCTTTTCCATCGCCATTAATGTAGACCCTGATATCCTGCTGGTAGATGAAGTGCTGGCGGTAGGGGACCAGTCTTTCCAGGCCAAATGCTACAAGGTTATCTACGATATTATGAAGAAAGGCAAGACCATCATCATCGTATCCCATGATTTGGAAACCATTTCTGATCTCTGCAGCCGGGTAGCTTTCTTAAAAGACGGCAAGATAGTGGAGATGGGTAACCCGGTAAGCGCGGTTAGCCAGTACCGGGCCTATGTGGAAGAGCTGGAAAAAAAGAGGGTAACCGGCCAGCAGGAAGAAGAACGGAAAAAGATATTTAAAACGGTAATAGAGGCCAACCAGAAGGTAGTAGACGGCCAGGATATAGAGAAGCTGTCCAAGATTGGGGACCAGCAGATAAGAAGGTTTGGCTCCGGGGATGCCATCATCAATTCAGTTAGCCTGATAGATAAAAAAGGCCAGGCCATAGACTATTGTAAATACGGGAACAAGGTATCCATAGTGCTGGAGGTAGAGTTTTTGCAGAAGGTGGAAAACCCCATCATAGGTATCAGGATAACTGATTTTAAAGACAATGTGGTTTACGGCACCAATACCCGTACCCATAATATAAAGACCAATGTGTATGATAAGGGAGAAAAAATAAAGGTCTCCTTTAGTTTTGAGGTTAACCTGATGGGAGGCAGCTACTATGTTACTCCCGCCGTGGGCTACAAGGATTCCAAAACCTATTGCGACTGGGTAAACAATATGTTTACCTTAAATGTACTGGCCCATCAGATGGCAGAGGGAATAGCCGACCTTAATTCTGAAATTACCATTGAGAATACAAATGGATGATTTTCAGGTAGTTTTAATCATAATAAACTATAACGGCCAGCCGCACCTTAAAGAATGCCTGGATTCGGTATATATGCAAACCTATGCCCATTTTAGGGTAGTAGTGGTAGACAATAATTCCACCGACAACAGTTTAGAGATTATAAAGGAGAACTACCCTCAGGCCAAAGTGATAGCCAATAAAAAAAATCTGGGATTTGGAAAGGCTATCAACCAAGCCATAAAGGATAGCCTAAAGGATAAGCCTGACTTTTTTGGGGTGTTAAACAATGATATCAGGCTGGATAAAAACTGGCTTTACCACCTGGTGCAATATGCCAAGGGCAACCCTGGGGCAGGCATATTAAGCGGAAAGATACTGCTTTATCATTGGCCCAAGTATGTGAACAGCACCGGAGTAAATATAAATTATTTTGGCTATGGCTGGGACCGGGATTTTTTCTGTTTGGACCAGCAGCTGGACCGCAAAGGCGGGCCGGTATTGGCGGTAACCGGCAGCGCCACTTTAATCAAACGCCAGGTCTTGGAACAAGTAGGCTATTATGACCAGGATTACTTCCTTTATTATGAAGACAGCGATCTTTGCCTGCGTACCTGGAAATACACTAAATTTACGGTAGATTATGTGCCGGAGGCAGTAATCTACCATAAGTTTTCCGCTTCCCTGGGGGTATTTTCTCCCATTAAGCATTTCTATATTAAAAGAAGCCGCTTTTTATTTATATTAAAGAATTTTCCGCTATCTTTTACAGCCAAAATATTTCCCAAGATTACCCGCTATGAATTTAAGGATTTTATGGGACCTTTGCTGTATAGGCTGGATTTTGGCAATTTTTTCCGGGAGCTTTATGTCTATCTGATTTTCTTAGCCCGGTTTCCCTTTTATATATTAAAAAAGCTTTTTATCAGAAAGAAAGCGGTTAAGATGGACTGGTGGCAAATGCTGCATCCTAGCTACAGCAAGTCGGCCACTAAAAACATACATCCCGAATATGTAGATATAGTTAATGGAGATAGCAATAGATATGGACAGGTAGGCCCCCGGATCATAGCGGGGGTAAATGATAAAGGCTTGGGCTCCGGCTGGTCGGCTATTATTGAATCCATACCCCGGGGCAGGCTGGCCAGGGGTAAAGCCAGCTGCCGGTTCCAGATAGATTACCAAAGCCAATATAATTATTATCTGCAGATTCACTACCGGAATGATGGTAATCAATCCAAACTTAACCTGGCTTTCAGCAATTTTTTTGCCAGCTATATCCTGGAGCCGGGATGGAATACCGCTTTGCTTAAAGTACCTGCGCAGGTAGCAGCTGCAGAGACCATAAGCCTAACATTGGAGCCGGAGTCAGGAGACCTTTATGTCAATGAAATAGCTATTTTGCCGGAAGGCTCGCCACTATTGAGGGTAGAATTATGAAAAAAAGAAAATGCCTGCTGGTAGTGCATAGGTTTTATCCCTTTATGGGAGGGGCGGAAAGATTATTTTTGCGCTGGGCCCAGTATTTGGAGAAAAGGGGTTATGAGGTGGATGTGTATACCACCAATGTGTGGGATAATGATTTTTTCCATTATGCTGACCGCAGGTACATCAAAGAAGCAGTACAGGATTTGGGCCATATACATATCAGGAGGTTTGGTATCTACCATCCCCCCAATAAAAATAATCTGCTTAAATTCCTATCTAAGCTTCCCGGGCGTTATTTAAAATATGGGTTTGGTTTTCCCCATATAATGCTGCCTGGCTATCTCTGGCATATGTATTGGTTAAGAAAAAAGTATGACTTTGTGCTGGGGGGAGTATTTCCCCATTACTATATGGTATATCCGGCCTTAAGGTTTGCAGCCAGGCAGCGTATTCCTTTTATCTGTGTGCCCCTGCTGCACTTCGGGGAGCCTAATTCCACCCAAAGCCACCAGCTTTTCTTTAATGAGCGTAGCCGGGAAATACTAAAATACAGCAATCTTATACTTACCCAGACCGATATGGAAAAACAGCAGCTGGCAGATTACGGCTACAACCCGGATAAAATTGTAACCGCCGGAATAGGGATAGAGCCGGTAAAGGTATGGGGAGGCCAGGGAGAAAGGTTTCTTGCCAAATACGGGATAGCTGAACCCATTGTACTGCAGATATCTACCCAGACCCATGATAAGGGTTCCCATCATATAGTAGAAGCAGCCAAGATACTGTGGGCCAAGGGGATTAAATTCAAGCTGGTACTTATAGGCCAGATATTAAAGGATTTTGAGGATTATATGCTGATGCAGGATCCCCAAATTTTAACCAATATTTTGATTTTAAGTTACGCTGATGAGCAGGATAAAAAAGATGCCCTGGATGCCTGCCGGATGATGGTAATGGCTTCCCGGTCCGAATCATTCGGCTTAACCTATCCTGAAGCCTGGCTGTACCGGAAACCGGTGATCGGGGCTTACTGCAGCGGGGTAACTGAACTCATAGAGGAAGGCATAAATGGATATCTGGTGCCTTTTGGGGACAAGCTGATGCTGGCTGAGTACATTGCCAAGCTATTAAAAAAGGAAGAGCTGGCCCTGGATATGGGGATAGCCGGTTACAATAAGGTTATGGAAAAATACCAGTGGGAACGAAGGCTTAAAAGCTTCCAGGCAGTAATAGAGGGGGTAGAGAAGTGAAGATTGGCATAGATGTATCCCGGTACTTTGACCGTTCGGCAGGAGTGGGCATATATGCGGCTAATTTGCTGAAAAGCCTGGGAAGGGTGGACCCTTCCAATCAATACCTGGCCTACAGCTTTTTTTATAATTGCCTGCCTGATAGCTTAAATGATAAGCAGCTGATAGAGGAGTTTGTAAAAGATTTTCCCCGGCTGGAATTTGCCCAGGCCAGGGCCAGCAAAAAAAGCCTGGTTAAAAAATGGAAAGCAGCTTCTATGGAAAAAAAAGAGGCTATGCTGGGAAATCCGGATATAGTTCACAGTACCGCCTACACCTTGCCCCAGCTGTTTAGCTCCCGGCTGGTGGTAACCGTGCATGATTTAAGTTTTTTAATTTTTCCCCAATACCATACTTCAGAAAATTACCAGTGGCTGTTTACCAACCTGATGTATCTAAACTCCAGGCCGGATGCTGTAATCTGTGACTCGGAACAGACCAGGCGGGATGTAGTAAAGTACTTCCATGTGCCGGAAGGCAAACTGGAAGTGGTATACCTGGGGGTAGATAAGCAGTACTTTGAAAAAATGGACGCAGGGCCGCTTATCCAGTCTTACGGCCTGGAGCCCGGATACCTCCTATGTGTATCTTCCATAGAGCCCCGGAAAAATTTTGAGAGGATTATAAGGGTGTTTGCCCAGTTGGTAAAACAGCCTCAATATGAACAATTAAAGCTGGTCTGTGTAGGGGGCCAGGGATGGAAGAATACCAATATATTTGAGCTGGTACAAGAGCTGGGCCTGGAAGGAAAAGTTAAGTTTTTAGGTTACGTGGAGCAGGAAAAGCTTCCGGGAATCTACCAGGGAGCTTCTATCTTTCTATACCCTTCCCTGTACGAAGGATTCGGCCTGCCGGTGCTGGAAGCCATGGCCAGCGGGACACCGGTAATAACCTCTGATGTATCATCTTTGCCGGAAGTAGCCGGCCAGGCAGCCATAATGATAGATCCCTATGATGAAAAACAGTTATATGACTCCATCCAGCATTTATTAGTAAATAAAGGCAAAAGGCAGGAGCTGTCCCGCCGGGGAAGCCTGCAGGCTCAAAAATTTAGCTGGGAGCAAACTGCCCGCAATACGCTGGAGGTCTATAAAAAAGTATATAAGGAGAATGCGCTTGAAAC
>JAQVDY010000045.1 GCA_028698215.1 Actinomycetota bacterium
GATGAAGCTACTTCCAGCATAGACTCAGAAATTGAGGCCTTAATCCAGGATGCCTTAAGCAGGATTATGGCAGGAAGGACTACCATAATTATTGCCCACAGGTTATCCACCATAAAAAATGTGGACCGGATACTGGTGCTCTCCCATGGAAAAATTGTAGAAAAAGGAACTCATCATAGCCTGCTTAAAGCCAAGGGCATCTATTATCAGCTGTATCGGTATCAATACCAGCTGCTGCAGTAAACTACGGTTTGGGTTTTAAGGCTTTCCTGATTATAAATAGCTGTACAGCTATCACTACCACAGCTGGAATTATCAAACTGCCCACCCCTGCACTGGGGCCTATTAAAGAGCCAACAGCATTAGAGGCAAAGGGAATGACCATGCCCCCTATGGCGCTGGAAGCCATCATTATCCCGATAGTAGTGCCTGCAAAGCGGGGGAAAGCAGCTGAAGAGGAATATACCAGTAAAGGCCAGATCCCGGAAAGGCCCAGCCCCAGTATGGAAAACCCTATTGCCGCCAGTACATAGTTTCGGCTGAGGGAAATAAGCAGGATGGAGATGGTAGCAAAACTGGCCAATACCACAATTAATTTTTTAGGGTCAATTTTGCGGCTGATATAGCTGCATATTATCCTTCCCACTACCATAAATCCCCAGAAACCGGAAAGGGCCAGGCTGGAGATGATTTCTGAAGAAGTCATGGACTTTATATAGGTATTAACATAGAAACTAATTCCCTGTTCAATGCCCACATACATTAAGATGCTTAAAGCAAATAAAACCATCAAAGGCTGCCGCAACAGCTTTAAAACAATAAGTCCCTTTAATTTCTCTGTGCCTTCCAACGCTTTGCGGAAGGGAAGCATGGAAAAATAAAGCAGGTATATCAATGCTATTGCGGCAAAGATGGCATAAAGGTGGCGCCAATCATACCCTTTGGATAAAAACAGGCTTACCAATAAGGGTCCGGCAAATGCTCCCGCCACAAAAAAGGCTTGGCTTACATTGATAACCATGCTCTCCTTGCCGGGGTTAAAGTCTACCAGGACGGTGGTCATTAGGCCTTCTATGATTCCAAAACCCCCGCCTATAAGAAATACGGAAAATACATACAGGTAGACATTGGAAGTAATAAGGGTAGTGACCAATCCGGCAAAAAAGAAAAAATAACCCAGGCAGGACACTACCTTGCGGCCGTACTTATCAGAAATTTCGCCAGCTATCAGGGGCATTACCAGAAGCCCGGCAAAATGGCTGGATACCAGTGTCCCCTGCAGGTAGGAAGCCATATTATAGTATTTTCCAATGTCTATCAGGGCCCTTTGGAACACGGAAAGGTAAAGCCCTAAGAAAATAAAGGAAATATATATGGTGATGTCTATAAGTAAATTCTTCTTTACCATTTAATTAAAATTTTAATAAAGAGTTGAACTATGATTCTAACATTTTATTTATAAAAAATGTATAATTAAATTCAAAGGAGAGGTTATGATAGTAAATAATTTTTACTTAAATACCCTGCTTTTGCTGTTTATTTCCTATCTGCTCGGATCCTTTCCCTCTGCCTTTATTGCAGGTAAAATTAGAAAGATAGATATCCGCTATACCGGCAGTAAAAACGTAGGGGTGATGAACACCTTTTCCTCGGTAGGCAAATGGGCGGGAATAATGGTTATAGCTGCAGATTTTGGCAAGGGAGCCTTATCGGCTTTCATTGCAGACAAATATTCTTCCCACCCGTTCATTCCCATGCTGGGCGTAGTGGCAGCCATGATAGGCCACAACTGGATGGTTTTTTTAGGTTTCCATGGGGGAAAAGGGGTATCTGTCTTTTTGGGGGGCCTGCTGTACCTTGCTCCCCTTTCTTTTTTATTTTTATGCCTGCTGATTTTACCCTTATCCCTAATAATATTTAAGGATACCTATCTGGCTCAGGCCGTATCCCTGATTCTGTTCTCCTTTTTTTGCTGGGCCTGGTACGGAAGCTACTGGCTGGCTCTTTTTTGCATTCTGGCCTCTATAGTATATAGTATAAAAAGCTGGTATCTTCTAAAATCCTATTTTAGCCAGGGAAGAAGAGATATGCATCCAGCACTAAAAAAAATATTTAAGCCTTTTTTTAAGGAGGAAATAAAAAAGTGAAATGCCCGTTTTGCCCCAATCCGGATACCAGGGTAATAGATTCCCGGGTCACCGAATCAAAAGACAGTATCAGGCGAAGGAGAATGTGTGAGCAATGCGGCAAAAGGTTTACCACTTATGAAAGATATGAGAACCAGCCCATTGCAGTAATAAAATCCGATGGTACCCGGCAGCCTTTTGACCGCAACAAACTGTTAAGCGGATTGATCAGGGCCTGCACTAAGAGAAATATTTCTATCAATGTGTTGGAAAAAATGGTAGATGACCTGGAGCTGGAAATAAGGAACATGGACTCCAATGAAATAAGTTCCAAGGAAATAGGCAACCTGGCCTTAAAAAGGCTAAAGGACTTAGATAAGGTGGCCTATATCCGTTTTGCTTCCGTATACAAGCAATTTGACAGCATAGAACAGTTTACCAATGAATTGTCAGAGCTTAAAAGGGATAAATAACAGCTGCCGGTTTGGGTTAAGGCTTTCCGCCTTCTATATCTGATATGCTGGCCTTATGGCCTAAATAGCGGCTCCAGGTTCTGATACAGCTTTAAAAACATCTGGTAGGATTTAGAATACTGGCCTTGATTTTGAGGCTTATAGGTTTCTTTAACCCCTATAATGCTGTTAGCTAAACTGTTAAGGTTTGCAAACCACCCCATCTCTACCGCAGACAACATGGCCGCCCCCAGGGCTGTAGGCTGGCTGCTGCTGGTAATTTTTATTTCACGGCCCAGCACATCTGCCTTTATCTGGTTCCACAAGGGGCTGTGGGCTCCCCCGCCCAAGGAGATAACCTGCTTTATGTCCAAACTCAACTTGCTTTCTAAATAGTCCAGGTTTTTCTTCAGCATAAAAGCAATGCTTTCCAGCACAGCCCGGGCAAAGTGGGGTTTGCCATGCTTAATGGTTATGCCATAAAAAACTCCCTGGGCACGGGCATTGTATTCAGGTGAATTTACCCCGGTAATATAGGGAAGGAAAATTAGGCCACCGCTGCCGGGAGGAACTTTTGCCGCCTGCTGGTCCACTAGTGAGTAGCTGCGGCCAGGATAGAAATTCTGCTTGAACCATTCCAGGGATATGCCTCCGCTTTCACATATGGGCAACAGCATATATTTATCTTTAATAGCGCTGTAATGGCAGGGAATTCGGGCCGGGCTGAACAGGGGCTGCTGAAGCAAAGTACAGATAGCAAGCACCGTGCCCGTGGTCTCACTTACAGTGCCCGGGCTGATATTGCCCACTCCTATCATTCCTGCCATCTGGTCCAGTGCCCCTAAATTAAGATTTAGGCCAGGGCTAAAATCAAACTTTTCTACAATGGCCTTATCCACTGCTTTTACCGAATAACCCGGCTCTACCAGCTGGGGCAGCTGATCAGCATCTATTCCTGCAAATTCCAGCATTTGGGGCCAGTATTGCTTGGTAATGATATTAAAATAATAGGAAAAATTATAAACGGAGTACTCAGACATAAACCGGCCAGTAAATTTGTACACAATATAGTCCTTTAGCAGTAAAAATTTATGTACCCGCTTAAAGATACCGGGCTCGTTCTTTTTTATCCAGATTATCTTGGTCACCGGCCAGGTAGTAATTACCTCCGGCTGACCGGTAATGTGGTAACTTTCTTCCGGGCTAAACTGGTTTTTTATCTGTTGGCATTCCGACTGGGAACGGTTATCCAGCCAAGATATGGCTTTCCTTAAAGGCTGGTTATCCTGGTCCAGCAACACCAGGGTTTCAGCCTGGCTGCTTAAGGAAATAGAAGCCACCCGCTTGGAATCTATACCTGATTTCTGTAATATTTCACCAATGCCTTTCTGCAGACGGTTCCAATAATTTTGGGCCTCAAATTCTATAAACTCGGTTTTGGTATCCAAGCGGTAGGGCATGCTATGTTCGCATATCAGGGCCAGGTCCCGGTTAAATAAAACAAACTTAATCAGGGTGGTCCCCAAATCTATTGCTAATATATATTTGTCCATTACCTACCCGCAATAATCGATGGCTGCCAGCACCATTATATTTATTAGCTTATACACGCTTTCCAGCTCCACATATTCGTCTACCCCATGGGGGTTGGTCCCTTGGGGACCTATTACCACTACATCGGTATTGCTGGTGGCTTTAAAGGCATAGGCATCCATAGCCAGAGGCAGGCCTTTCTCTTCCAGTTTCAGGCCCAGTGCCCTGTATGCTGAACGGATACTTCCCATGGCAGGATGGCCGGTATCGGTTCTATGACCTCCCATAAATCTTATCACTGTCTTAAATTCCGGTTTGGTGCCTTCTATATCCTTTAGCTGGGAGGCCATAAAATCCATAAATTTCTTACGTGCCTCTTTTTCCAGGTTATGGGCGTAGGTCTCCAGCCAGAAATATATATGGCCTTCAGTAGGTACCGACCCAGATTCCAGATAGATAGAGCCTCCTGAGGCAAACTGGTAGGTAAGAAGCCTTAACTTCATTTCCGGACCGTAGGCAGCTGGAGGTTTTTCCTGGGCCAGCACCTCCCGGTCATACTTCTCTAAAGCCTGGGCTACCCTGGCCAGCTTATAAATAGGATTGGGAAGCTCAATATCGGTTCCGATGCCTCCCGGTCCCTTTTCCTTTATCTGGGCTACCCAGTCGCTGCCTCCAATAGTCTCAATACCTGCTGCCAGGTTGGTAACCTCTGCCAATATGGCAAAGTCTATATCAGGATATCTTAGCCTGGAGGCTATGGTTCCGTTTACTCCCCCATTTTCTTCATCTATTACACTTTCAGCATAAAGGTCGCCAGCCAGCTTCAGCCCCAGCTCTTTTATGCATTTTAAAGCAAAAAACCCGGCCAGGGTCCCTGCTTTCATATCCGCCGAACCCCGGCCATAGAGCTTTCCGTCTTTAATCTTTCCACTGAAAGGATCTTCAAACACCTTCCAGGGCCCTGTGGCGGGCATGGTATCTATATGCCCCGAAAATAGAAGAGACCTGCGGTGATTGGCGCCTTTTAACCTGGCTACCAGATTGGGACGCCCCTGATACTGCTTTTCCATGCCAGCCATAGTACCGAAAAACAGGGGGCTATCCCTTAATGTTTTAACTTCATCAATCTCAAACATGTCTAAATCTGATTCGTCCAGAAAAGTAGAGGCAAAATCATATAAGTATTCCTGTCCTGGTTTTTCATTGCCTCCCGGGGGAAGATTTTCAGTTTTTATCTGGACCAGCTGTGATATGGCTTCTGCAATCTGGTCCTTGTTTTTTTCCACCCAGCCTTTAACCTGGTTAACAAATTTCATCTTGGTATCCTTCCAGTTAAAACTTTATAGTATTTAAAGTTTTACTACGCTTTTTTCATTAATGGATTTCTTGGCTGCCAAGGCCAGCTTAATGGCTTTCCTTCCATCTTCAAAGGTAGCATTATCTATAGGCAGATCGTTATTGATCCGTTCTACAAAATATTTGCATTCCAGAAAATAGGGGTCTTTTTCCTCAACATCCAAGGAATAGGTTTTTCCGCTATTTTCATAGACATTGACCATGGATTTCTGATCCCTTTGTTCAATATTTTTCCCGGCTCTAAAAATCCAGTCTACTGTCCCCTGCTCACATAACACTCTCAGCACCATGGTGAAAGGAAATTCTCCTCCGTAAGCCCATCCTCCTTCTGCAAATCCTGCCTTACCATTCTTAAATTCTATATTGGTGGCAACATTGACTATTCCTCCCTTATTAGGGTCAAATACGCCTTGTGCTTTAACTATTTCAGGATCACCAAACAGCCAGATCAGATAATCCAAGTCATGAATTGATAAATCCAGGGGAACGCCTCCACTATTTTGTTCACTTAGTCCCCAGTTATTTTCATACCAATCGGGAGTTACTGCCAACCTCTGGCAAAAACCATAAAGGGGCTGGCCCAGCTTGCCGCTTTCTACCAGCTCTTTTACCTTTACGTATTCAGGCCAGAACCTTAACACATGCCCTACCATTCCCTTAACCTTGTTTTCATTAATGGCTTCTATCATTTTATCTGCCTGCTCCAGAGACAAGGCTATAGGCTTTTCACATAATATATGTTTTTTAGCCTGGGCTGCTTTCTGGGTAGTTTCCAGGTGCAAAAAGGTAGGAAGGCAGATATCTACACAATCACTATCTACCTCAGCCAGGCACCGGTCAAAATCATCATAATAGGCGGCACCGCATTCTTCCGCCAGTTTTTTACCTTTTTCGGCTACCTTATCCACCACTGCCACTATTTCTGCTCCTTCTATTTCCTTATAGGCAGCAGCATGGGTTTGTCCCATAAATCCCGCACCTAATAATATAATTTTAGCCATTTTTGCTCCTTTCCTAATCTATACATATCCATAACTTTTTAAAAACTGGTAAGATTGAGCTACTGCCTCATTGATTTCTTCCAGGCTGTGCTCCTTACCATCAAATTCTATTTCTACATCAATGGGACCATGATAGTCAGCTATTCTTTCAAAAATAACTTCAAAGTCCACTACTCCCTTGCCCAGGGCTGGAAAGTTCCAATCACCTTTCTTGCCGCTGCCGTCATCTTTTAGATGCAGGTATGACATATAAGGGAGGGCTGCCTCTATATCTGTCTCCGGCCTCACCCCGCCATAAAAAATTACATTGGAGGTATCGTAGTTCAGCCTTACATGGGAATGGTTTACCTTCTGGATTACCTGGGCTCCTTTAGGGCCATTGTTTAACCAGGGCCCATGCATCTCCAGGCAAATAGTAATACTTCTGTCTTTAGCATAATCAGCAACCTGCTCAATATCAGCGTAAAACTGGTCTTCATCCTCCCCGGCATCGGTTACCAGGTAAGATACTCCTGCCTTATGGGCAAAATCCAATACTTTCTTAAGCCTGGGAACTGCATCAGGATTGCCCATGCGGGTATGGCCGGATACCGAAATCATTTCCAGGTTATAGCTGGCTACCTTATCCAGTACTTTCTGGTAATCATCGGGACCCATATCTTCAGGCTTGGGTAAAATATGCTCGAAATAGCCAGGGCATGAGGCCATATCTACATATTTAAAACCAGCAGCAGATATGCCTGCCAAAGCCTCATCGGGCCCAAAGTTAGGGTAAGTGGAAGTAACCACTGCTATTTTGTTTTTCACTTGCTTGCTCCTTTCGTCTATTGCCTGTTAACTTATGCCAAAATAAATGCCTGCCTCTTTTTTAATCCTTTATTTAAACTATATATCTTTATCATCAATATGTTAAAAACTAAATTTTAACCTTTTATAGCTCCCGCAGTCAGCCCTTTTATAAAATACCTGGATAAAGTAGCAAAAAGAACCATAGGGGGTATGGCTGCCGCAGTTAAAATAGCAAAGATTAATCCATAATTGGTTTCATGCTTGCCAAATAATTTGGCGGTAGCCAAAGGTATGGTCATTAAATTGTCAGAGTTAATCAGCACCAGTGGAAACCAGAAGTCGTTCCAGATAGGTATTAAGTTATAGACCGCAACTACCA
>JAQVDY010000046.1 GCA_028698215.1 Actinomycetota bacterium
AAAAGTTAGCCATATCGGTACCAAAATCTGCCTCATAACAGGGAACCTGGTCTAAGAGCTCGGTAAGGAAAAGAAAGTTGTTTTCAGTATTTCTACTGTTAGGCCTGATGGAAGAAGGGAAAATATGGGGAACAACTTTAGAAGGGGCTATTGGCCTGAGGCTTGAAACAGGCTGCATGGTCTTATTTAAGATTACTATGGCTCTTATTTTTGGATTCTTTTTTAAATTTGCATTTAAGTCATTAATATAAAAATAAAGTTCATCTTCGCTATTTTTCATATAGCTGTAGTGGAGCAGCTGGGGGAAAAAATTATATACAGACTCTTTTCTTAACTTGGCTAAACTGCTTACTGTATGGGGATAAAAATTTTTGTTTTCCTGCTTAAAATAAGTTATGTCATCTGAGATTATATTCCCTCCATTAACCACCATGGAAAAGGCCGAAGTGGATTTACCGCCGCCACTGATCCCGGTAAATAGTATGGAGCTGTCCTTAATATAAGCACAAGCAGAATGGGCTCGCTTAAATCCAAAATTATCCAATAGCAGGCCCAGGGGGTTTAGGAAAAACAGTAATACATTGTAATAGGGAAAATTAAAAACTTGGGAGCTTAAATTAATATGGAGGGCATTATGGTTATAATCAATAAGTACTGAGGCAATTTTGTGGTAATGATAATAAATTTTCTGGCTGTATTCATAGATATCTACCTTCACTTCCCTGTCTACGAGCAATGTATATGATCTTACCTGTTGCGGCTGGCCGGAAGGATAAGTAAAAATGCCGCTGCCAGTTTTATTTACATATACATTGATATGGCAATCTTTTTGATTCCCGTTATAGTCAGCATAAAAATATTGCTTTATATGTGCTTTAAACTCTAAGGCATTACCTTGCACATTGATTCTTATTCCATTCCAGTTATACATATTAAACCTCAATCATGACTGAGAACTTACTTAAATAATCCCTATCTTCATTAAAGGGCAAACCATCTATTTCCAGCCAGCTGTGTCCTTTGAGCCGGCTATCTTCCTTGGCCACCCCCGTAACCAGCCTGGCCTGGATATTATGCTTAAGGCACATCTGGTATAGTACCATGCTTCTAATCATACAAGGATTAGGATCCTTGAATACCTTAACCAGGTAGAAACTGGCCGCTTTATAAAATTTGTAGAGTTTTCGCATAAATGCCTGGTCAGGCTTATTTGTTCCACTGCCGGTTTCCCATTGATTAAGCAGGGTGCTAAATCCGATTTTGTTTACTTTTCTCCTGGCTGAAATTATTTTAAAAGGAACTATGAGTAAGATATATAAATCAACGGGAAGGTTAAAGCTCTTATACTGCAAATTATTTTAGGCCTTTTAAATGATTATAATAGGATGTTTTTTTCCTTTAATTCTGAAATTAAGGATAATACATCACTTTTTAGTTGCTCATATTCTATATCATATTTTTCAAACAGGGAATTTACTATGGCTTCTGCTTCCATGTTTTGGCCAATACAATTAAATATGTCTGTACCCACGTTGTTTAAGGAAAAGTAATCTCCATTTTGCTTATTTAAAAGTACAGTTTCACCCTGTATTTCCCTGGATATAATATTTTCATTTATTTTCATGTAATCTCCTGCCAAGGCTATCTTTTTTATCATAGGATGCTATTTATAGGTATTATATAATACTAGCTATGCTGGGGGAAGCAATATAATTAAACTTATTCCCAAGTTAAATACAGCTATTGCTTCATTCCTTATTATAGGTGTAGATAAGCCCTGCCTCTTCCCGGTAGCTGCCTATTAGGTTTAACCTGGAGGACTGGGGGCTATCTTCTGCTGATAATACCACTATGTAATTATAGTCTTGCTTGCTGGCATTATCTATTTCTTCTATTACCTGGGTATTGTTTTTATCAGATATATCTATAAATTTGATATCCCGGGGATATAGGTTGTAAGCCATTTCAGACATTATATATACCGGCTGGCCCTTGACTAGCACTGCCAGGTCCTGCTCAGGGGGAAGGGCCTGGTCTACCCAGGATATAAATTTTTCAAAGTCATAAAATCCCTGGTAGGTAGAAGCCAAATCCCTTTGCTCGATGTTTTGCCTATAGGAAAGCCAGTAGCTTTTAGCCGTAAAAATCTGTGTGGTAAGAAAGCCCAGGGAAAATAATACCAGCATGGCCAGGGATATTACTACTACCAGGTTAAACCTGGGATTTGGCCTAAAGGCGGCATAATATATTGCAGTTAATAATGCCGCCAGTCCTAATATAATATAGGAGGGAACCAGGAACCGGTTAATATAATCTAATGACCATAGCTGTTTAAAATAGCTGTTAATATAGCTGTCTAGGGGAGGCAGTATCCTTCTATCCAGTTCAAATTTTTCTATTTTAAAATCTATACCCCTAACCTCTGGAAGGTTTAAGCTTATGCTGCTTATGTTTTCAGATTGCTGCCAGTAGGGGTTTTCTCCAGTGGGCACATAATAGCTGTGGGATAAATCATCGATATGGATATCAAACTTTTGTACGGCCAGGCTGTTTTCTTCTTCCCAGGAAAGCACTGCAGTGCCTTTGGGAAAATCGGCACCTATTGTGTTATTTGCTTTAAGCTTGACTGTAATAAATTGGTTTACAGAGGCTTTGGTGCCTGGTTCTAAATTTATTTTAGCAGTTGCTGATTCAGCTACAGTAGAGGTAAACACTGGAAATATGAAGGGCAAAAGTATTACCATTATAGATACTGCTATAGATATGTATATATTTTTTTTAGCTGCCCTCATAAAACAAGCTTTAGCTTAATTTCTTAATCAATTTTTCTATACCTTGGTCAAAAGATATAGGGGAGAAACCAAAATCCTGCTGAGCCTGGCTGTAGGAATAGGTTTTATCATAACTTAGCCTTTTTATTTGATCCGGGGTTAAGCTGGGATTTTTGCTTAACCTGGAATATATGGATACCATAAAATGCGCCAGGCCCAGGGGCACTTTCCTGATCTTGAAATCCAGTCCCATTTTTTCCTTGACTATATCCAGCATCTTTAAGTACCTTATAGGCTCTTTTCCAGCTAGTTCATAGGTTTTCCGGTAAGTTTTCTCATTAGGTATCACCTCTGCTATGGCCTGGGCTACATCTTCTATGTATACCGGCTGTATAAGGTTTTGCCCCCGGCCGAACAGGTAAAAATAGCCCTTGTCCTTTATATATTTTATCATCCGGGAAAAATTGGTGTCATCTTCTGAGCCGTAGATCATGGATGCCCTTAAAATGGTATAGTCCAGCTTGCTGGCTTGGATAGCTTTCTCAGAGGCCATCTTGGCTTTTTTTATTTGGCTGTCTACCGGTACCAGTACTGTGGTAGAACCTAAAAATACTATTCTTTTTATCCCTGCCCTGGAGGCGGCGCTTAAGGTATTCTGGACATAGTAACTGTGTTTTAGATCGGTAAGGTATACTATGGCTTCTGTACCTTTGGTGCAGGAAAAAATGGTATCGGCGCTATTTAAGTTGCCCCTGGTTATGATAATTTCCTTATTAGCCAAAGAGGCTGTTTTTTGCAGCTTGGATATATCGTCTCCAGTTTTTATAAAGCATTTGACCTGGTAGCCTTTTTTAAGCAGGTTTTCCAAAACTGTTGGCCCTATAAAACTGGTGGCTCCTATAAGTACAATCATATTTAAAACTCCTGATAAAATTATTTTCTGTAAATCATATTAATACTATAAAAATAAAGGTCAATTTTTTTGTTATATAAACAGGAGATTTATTATATGATATAGGGAAATATTTAAATTATAGCTATGGGATTTCTGCTTTACTTAAAATATTTTGTTTCAATTGCCTCTTTGGTGCTGATTGGCTATGTGCCGGTATATTTTCTGCTGTTAAGAAAAAAGATTCTGGATCTGGAGTATAAGAATATATCCGGTAAGTTCTTCATTGCCTTTCTATGCTTTTATGTGGGCAGTTTCCTGGTAACTATATTCATGATAACCCTGTCCTTGTTTGGAATAAGCCTCAGGTTTGAATACCTGCTTATGTTTGTCATCTTTTTTTCCTGCCTTTCCCTTTATTTCTATTTTTCCAAGAAGTTTAATTACCGGGAAAAGCTGAGGCTAAAAAGAATGATAAAAGGGGCAGTAACCCTGGATGATAATTTAAAAGTTAAAAAGGGCAAGATTATCTTTGAGCCCAGGAGGTCCAGGTGGTCACTGAAGACAGACGGGTTTAGCCTGGGGATAGTGCTGTTTGCCATATTGAGCTTGCTTACGCTGGCCAGCTTTATAATGGTTGTATTTTTTACTTTCCTATTTCCCATAAGGTTCTGGGATGCCATAGCCTGCTGGTCTTTAAAGGCCAAGGCTTTTTTTATAGATAGCGATATTTTTACCTTTTTTACCCGGCATGGATATGATTTTTCCCATAACAGCTACCCCTTGTATGTTTCTTTGCTGCAGTGCTGGATATATATATGGATTGGAAAAGTGGATGAAAACCTGGTAAAGATTATCTTTCCCTTATTTTATCTTTCCGGCCTTTTTGTGCTTTATCATTTCTTCCGGAAAAAACTTAACCAGCTGTTATCCATATTGCTGGTATTTATATTTTCAGTAATACCCATCATAGCTGACCATGGCTATATAGAATATACCAATCTATTGTTTTCCATTGTTTTAGTGCTGGCGGTCTATTTTTTATATCTGTACCGGACCAAAAGAAGGATTGCCAGCTACATCATCCTGTCAGCGGTATTTTTTGCTTTGCTGGCCAATATCCGCAGTGAAGGATTGGTGTTTTTAGGGGTATTCCTATTGATTAGCTTGTGGTTTATGTTTGCGGATTTGGTTAAATCCAGGCATAAAAGAAATGCGGTTTTAAACTTCTTATACTCTTGGGGCTTAATTATTATTCTCTTGGCTCCATATGTACTCCTAAAGTACGGGTTAGGATTGCCTGTCTGGTCTGTAGAGTGGCAGCAGGCTATGGGGGGACAGGGGATGCTGAATATAGTAGATGGACTAAAAGTTATGGCCAGGGAAGTTTTATTCTCCAGTTATGATTCAACCCGGGCATTTTTAGGTTCCGGCTACGGGCCGGTATGGGTGGTGCTGATTGTACTGTTTGGGGTTAATATAAAAAGGGTATTTAGCAGGGCTAACTGGGTACCCTTTGTATTTGTGCTGATAGGCATAGTTATGGTGCTTTTATCCATTTCTTTTATTACCGATTTTGCTGGTTCGGTGGAGCGTTACCTGCTGCATATATTCCCCCTGGCCTACCTTTGGATTTTATCTAGTTTGCCAAATTCAAAAAGGTTGGGATAAAACATTTAATTGTGGTAATATGTGTATTTATTTTAAAGGAAGCAAGTGATTTTTTAAGTGTTAGTTTATTGGTTAGTTCCCACATTAATAATAGCAGTGTTAGTCATCCTTTATGTTTATGCTTTTAGGTTTGAGCCTTCTAATTTTAAGCTGAGCCAGGTAGATATTTTTTTAAGGCAGCTGGGAGAAAGAAGCAAGGACCGGAAAGGCTTGCCCTATCTTACCATCTTGCACCTTTCTGATTTTCACTTAAGGAAGAACCGGAAAGGCAAAAAATTGTTTAAATTCGTACAGGGGTTGGCTGACCAGGAAGTTGACCTTATATTTATAACGGGGGACCTGGTAGAGCAGGATAAAAACATTCCCTACCTGGTGGAGATGCTAAAGCCATTGAAGGCCAGGTACGGTAAGTTTGCCGTGCTGGGGGTTCATGATTATTATGACAAAAAAGCCTCGGAGTTTATAAGGAACATGTTTAAAAGAAAGAGGACCTATAAGAGGCAGAATGATATTGAAAGGCTTATAGCTGAACTGGGGAATATAGGGGTGGAGGTATTGCAGAATAAAGTAGTAGATATTGACAATCCCTATGAAGACATCAGGGGCATTCAAGTGGCAGGTATTGACGACCCTGTTATTTTAAGGAAAAATATAGGGGCAGCTTTTGGGAAGCCATCAGATGCTCCCCTTTCTGGCCCCGAGAAAAGTACTTATTACCAGGAAAAGTATCGGGAACATTTTAGGTTGAGTGACAAGGATTTCCACTTGTTGGAGGAGAAGGCCAAACTACTGTTATGTTTGGTGCATACTCCTGATAGTGAAACCCTGGTTGATTTGGCGGAGCAGGGGGCAGATATAATTTTTAGCGGGCATACCCATGGGGGCCAGGTCAGGCTTCCATTGGTGGGAGCGCTGCTTACCGGGTGTAAGCTTAACCAGAAATATGCGTCAGGGTTATTTTATTTTAAAAGATTTGTGCTTTATGTATCCAGGGGCTTAAGTGAGGGCAGGTATTCCCAGTTCAGGTTTTTCTGCCAGCCTGAAGCCAGTATAGTAAATATATACAAAAAGTAGAAAGGAACTTGGGTGAAAAATTTTCTTTGGTTTCTAGTATTAATATTTTCATTGTTTTTAATTTTTGGCTTTGGCTGTAAAGCGCAGCAGGTACCGGAGGTAGTGGTAGAGGAGCCTGTGGTAACAGAGCAGTTGCCGGAAAAACCTGAGGAGGTAAAGGAAGCGGAGGCAGTTCAAGAGCCAGACCCTATACCCCAGCATTTACAGGAGCTGATGGATGAGGCGGAAGGGCTGTATCAGGATGGTTTGTACAGTGAGGCTAACCAGAAATACAGGAGTGTGGTATTAGCTATAGAAGCTTCAGATGTGCCGGCTGCCCAGGAATATTTGGAAAGGATGCAGGCCAGGTATGAAGAGACCAGGGAAATAGTGGACAAGGCCAGGATCCACCATGGCAATGCCATGAAGCTTCAGTATGAAAAGAGGTTTGAAGAAGCCATAGGAGAGCTGGAGATGGCTTTGGACATTTATCCTAAATACCAGCCGGCCATAGATGCTTTGGATTCATTGAAGTCTTTGGCTGGATTACAGTAAGAGTTTATAAGTTATTTGTCTTATTGGCTCTCAATAGATAATATCTATATATGGCAGCAAAAAAGAGACCCAGGCAAAGAGGTTGTTTTTCTTCAGTGGTAAGGTTTACCTTTATTATACTGGTTTTATTTGCTATTGGTTTTTTCATTTTTTATGCTATAGATAATCCAGATTTTCTTTCTAATATAAAATCCAGGTTTTCCAGCGAAGAGGAACAAACTACTATAGCGGCAGAAGCTATAGTTTTGGAGGAGCCTGCTGAGGCTGAGCCGGAAGAACCCATACAGGACAGTCAAGAAGAGGGCATAAGCATTTTAGATAAGATAAAGGC
>JAQVDY010000047.1 GCA_028698215.1 Actinomycetota bacterium
AAGGTGGATATAGAATAATTACATTGTTAATTACTTAAAGAGGAATATGGATCTAATAAGCTCAATAGCTGGAATTACGGCAGCCTCCGCTGGTGGAATATTTGTAGTGCTAATGATAATCTTTGCCATAGTAGCCTCCCTGATAGGACTGGGTATATTTATATTATGGATTATAACCCTGATCGACTGTATCAAGAGGGACGACAAGGATTTTGCAGTGGGTGGCACCAATGCCAAGATTATATGGTTACTGTTGCTGATACTGGTAAACAACATTGTCCCCATAATCTATTATTTTGTGATTATGTATAAAAAAGAGGACAAAAAACCAAGTAAAACCAGTAATTAATACCGTATCAAGAAGCAAGAAACATTTTCAGATAAATATACCAGTCTTTTTGGCTGGTATATTTGTTTTATCAGGGCAAAAAAATGGAGCGGGAAACGGGATTCGAACCCGCGACCCTCAGCTTGGAAGGCTGATGCTCTAGCCAGCTGAGCTATTCCCGCTCAAATGGTCGGGATGAGAGGATTTGAACCTCCGACCCCCTGCTCCCAAAGCAGGTGCGCTAAACCAAGCTGCGCCACATCCCGACATACAGCAAGAAGTTATAATAACATAAATCTAGAAATTTTCAATAAAACGGTAAAAAGAAGAAAGGGCCTTGCCCCTGTGGCTGATATTATTTTTCTCTTTGCTGGAAAGCTCAGCCATGGTCCGGGTAAAACCATCAGGAATAAACAGGGAATCATAGCCAAAACCTCCCTGGCCCCTTTCTACAAACCCTATTCTTCCTGGGCATATGCCTTCAGTCTTAAACAATAAACCCTGTTGCGGATCCCATAAAACCAAGCTGCAGACAAACTGGGCACCTCTTTGGGCTATATCTATGCCTTCTAGCTCTCTTAAAAGCTTTATGCGGTTTTCCTCATCCGTAGCCTGGTCGCCGGCAAAACGGCTGCTTAGTACGCCAGGCCTCCCTTCCAGGGCATCCACTTTTAGGCCCGAATCATCAGCTACCACCATCAGCTGGGTATGCCTGGAAATAGCCTCAGCCTTAAGACTGGCATTATCCAAAAATGTGTCCCCTGTTTCTTCTACTTGTGGAAAATCCTTAATTTGTTTATAGGTAATCCATTCTATTCTAGATTGAACGGGGTGGCTATATCCCTCTATTTCCCTTATTTTACCTTCATTCTGGGTAGCAATTGCTATCTTTAACATCTATATCCCTTCGCTTAGCAACCTTTTTTGCATTTCTATCAAGTTAAAAATAGCAGCCATGGCTTTATCCAGCATATCGTCAAAAACCCCCCTGGAAAAAGGCAGGCCCTCTGCGGTAGACTGCACTTCTATCAACCTCTGTTTAGAATCCATCACTACATTCATATCCACTTCCGCATTGGAATCCTCTTCAAAACAAAGATCAACTAAAATATCGCCCCTCACCACTCCTACACTAATGGCAGCTACAAAGTTTTCTATAGGCAATTCGGCCAGGACTCCTGCCTGCACTAAAGCATGAAGGCAGTCAAACAAAGCAATAAAGCTTCCGGTAATGGAAGCAGTCCTGGTTCCCCCATCGGCCTCTATAACATCACAGTCCACCCATATGGTGCGCTCCCCCAGCTTGCCCAAGTCTACTGCCGCCCTCAGCGACCGGCCTATCAGCCTCTGTATTTCATGTGTCCTGCCGTTTATCCGGCCCATAGTCTGTGGCCTTATAATTCTCTGGGGGGCACAGGCCGGAATCATATCATATTCTGCGGTAATCCAGCCGCTTCCCTTACCTCTTAAAAAAGGAGGCACTTTATCCTCGGCAGTAGCGGTACAAACCACCCTGGTATTTCCCATCTCAATAAATACAGAACCAGGGCTATGGGATATATATTGCCTGTTTACCTTGATATCCCTTACCTGGCCTGGCTTCCTGCCGTCAATTCTAGCCACCATAATTTTTCCTTCCCCATTAAAGTTCCAAATTAATACTTATCACATCTGTTATATCTTCCCCCAAAAACATCTTTCCTACCTCAAAAAAATGGCTTCCGTAACCGGTCTCATAGAATATCCGGGTAGGCATGCCCCCTGGAGGGGCAGCTATGTTATGGGCAGCTAAGATTTTTTTAACATCCGCCGCAGTTTCCACTGCAGAGCTGATTACCTTTACCCCGCTGCCGGCACAAGCTGATATGGGCCCCTCTATTAAAGGAAAGTGGGTGCAGCCCATGATGAGCACATCAATATCCTTGGCCAGCAAGGGCTGGATATAGCCGTATATGGCCTCATTGAGCTTATCTCCGCTAAGTATGCCCTGCTCCACATATTCCACCAGCCGGGGGGCAGCAGCGGAGTAAACTTCAATGTTTTCATCTATTTGGCAAATAGCCTGCTGGTAAGCTCCGCTGTTTACTGTACCCTGGGTTGCAATTACTCCTACCCTTCTGTTTACCGTAGTCTTTACTGCCGTTCTGGCTCCCGGCTCTATAACCCCTATAATTGGTATGCCGTATCTGCTGTTAAGCTGCCCCAGGGCTGCTGCGGTGGAAGTATTACAGGCAATGACCATAAGCTTTACCTCTTTTTGGGAAAGAAACTCGGTAATCTTAAATACAAAACTTCTAACCTGTTCCAAATCCCGGGGTCCATAGGGCACCCGGGCTGTATCTCCGAAATAAATTATGTTTTCATCTGGAACCAGTTTTAAAATTTCCCGGAGCACGGTAAGTCCCCCTACCCCCGAATCGAACACCCCAATAGGCCTGCTGTCCACAAATTCTCCTTTAAACCCCTTTGAAATTGGTAATTTAGTAATTATATAATTAAAAACTATAAATTTAAAAAACTGTTACTTTTTTTGGCAGAGATAATATATCCAGCCTCCCCGGTTAAGTTCTCCGGGATTGGAAGTACAGATTCCGCTTCTTCCATAAGTAGATATATTGGAAAAACCAGCTGACTCCAGTTGCCTTACCTGCTCGTCCCTGCTTATATAATATACACTGGCCTGTCCATTGAGGGAATTATCGTACAGCGAGCCCCGCTCGCTTTGTCTTAGCTCCCTTATAAACCCTTCCATAGACAAGCTTCGGTTCAAGAAACTTAATCTTAAATTCTTGATAGCCTGTTTAGCATACTGGACCAGTTTGCCCCCTAAAGAAATACCGGGATCTATGTTAACTGACCTGATCCTGAACAGGTCAGTTAACTTATACCAGTTAATATTATGGCTGGAAAAGGCAAACCATCCTCCTGGGGATAAAACCCTGCTTATTTCCGCTAAGGCTCCTATGCGGTCTTGATGGCTGAAGCTGTCCAAACCATTGTAGCTGAACAGCACAAAATCAAAGCTTCCATCCTCAAATACTGACATATCCCTAACATCACATTCTACAAAATCATATTGTGGATACTTGGCCCGGCAGGTCTTTACCATATTAGGGGCATAATCGGCTCCCTTGTAATGCCGGGCCAGAGAGGCGAAATATTTGGTAGTCCTGCCTCCTCCCACCCCCATATCCAGCATCCTGCAATGGGGCAGACTTTCCCTTAATTTTTCCCTTATAGACTCCTCCGGAGCTTCTATGTAATCACGGGAGCCGTAATCACTGGCAATCTCCAGGGAATTATATATTAATTTATGTTCCAAACTAATCATTCCTTTTCATTAAATTTTTGTAATTATAAATAAAAAATTGGAAAAATTTAAGGGGGTTTTAATTACAGCGGTTCCTGCACAAAAACAGCTTGAATTTAGCTTGCAGGTTATTAGGTGTAATTTATTCTGGAAGGTTTTTATACTTAAGCAGGAGAACCGGCCATTTTAATTTAGAAAAATTTAAAAAACATACTTAACAGCCAACCCTGGCTGCCCGGGTTTTACCGCTAGCCTATAGCCTTAACCGATTCCCTGATTACCAGCTTGGGTTTTAATATAATTCTTCGGATGCAGTTGTAATCTTCGCTCTTCAATATTTCTACCAGTTGCTCCACAGCTATTTTGCCCATGGAATACTTGGACTGTTTGATAGTAGTCAGGGGAACCCTTACTGCCGAAGCTACCTTTATATTATCATAACCTATGATGGAAAGATCCTCAGGAATGTTTAGGCCCAATTCATTGGTCACAAAGTTAAGGACTTCGATAGCTATATGGTCATTGCCGGCAAAAAAGGCAGAAATCTGATTATCGCAAATAAGCTGGCGGGTCTTGCTTTTAAGCTCCTGGGAATCAAGCACATCCTTAATCTTTACCCTGATGGTATCGGGCAGGCCATTCCGGGCCAGGGTATCCTTAAACCCCCGGTGCCTTTCCTTAAGGCTGTAGATCTTGTCACTTCCCACAAAACCAATAGCAGTATGGCCCATGCTTATGAGATATTCTGCAGCCAGCTTGCCCCCGTAATAATTGTCATTGGTAATGTAGTTGATGTCTCCGTAATCCGATTTGCCGTCCACCAGCATAAAGGGAACCCTCATTGTTTTTAGGATCTTAACTATTTTTTCCCTTAAATTGATAGTGGTAAACAGCAGGCCTTCCACCTGCCTGGAAATCAGGGTGTCCAGCAATTTTTCTTCCGTCTTCATATCATAATTGGAATTGCTGATTATAACGGTATAGTTAAGGTCTTCCGCAGTATCTATAACTCCCTTGGCTACCCGGGCATAAAATGGGTTTTCAATATCCGCTAAAATTAAGCCTATGGCCTTGGTCTTTTTGGTCCTAAGGCTTCTGGCGATGATACTGGGCCTGTAGTTCTTTTCCTTGATGGTCTGGATTACTTTTTCCCTGGTTTCCTTTTTTACCAGGTCAGCCCTTCCCGACAATACCCTGGATACTGTAGTTTTGGATACCCCGGATAAGGCCGCAATTTCATCTATGGTAATCTTCTTTTTATTGGAAGCGGCTTCCATAAGCCACCTTGCCCCTATTATTATCAGCTATGCCTGCTATCAGTAAACTCCGTATTCGTATGCTGCTTCAAACATGGCTATTACATTTTCAGGAGGAATATCTGCCATTACATTATGTATCTGGTTGAATACAAAGCCTCCCCCTGGAGCAAAAATTTCTATCCTGCGCTTAACATCTTCCTTGACTTCTTTTGGACTTTTGCTGGGAAGTACGTCCCTGGTATTGCAGCCGCCGCCCCAGAAGGTCAAATCCTGGCCGAACTCTTTTTTAAGCTTGGCTGCATCCATGTTAACAGCAGTAGTCTGTACCGGGTTTAATACATCCAGGCCTGCTTCTATCAGGCTGGGCAGCAACTCATAATTAGACCCGCAGGAATGCAAAAACACTTTGCAGTCGCTGTTAGCATGTACAAAGTCCCACATCTTTTTGTATCTGGGTTTAAATATCTCGGCAAAAATTGTAGGGGGTATAAAAGCACTTTGCTGTGAACCCAGATCGTCTCCAAACTGCAGCAGGTCTACGTAATCCCCCACTCCCTTAAGAACCTTATCCAACAGGGGGAGATACCCTTCTACAAACTTGTCCAGCAGGCGGCCTACCCCTTTTTTATCCAGCATTGTGTCCATTAAAAAATTATCCATGCCCCTGGTCCAGGTGCCCATTTCAAACAGGTTACAGCCTACCGCCAGCATAATGGAATAATCTGTCTGCTGGTATAAGTTTTTGATCATATCTATAAATTCTTGATACTGGGCCTCATTAAATATATCAAGATGCCAGGGGGGAGAAGGCACTGACCATAGGGTATCGGAAAAATCCTTTTCATCTATCTGTTCCGGTATTTGGTCCAGGTGGGCATAAGGCCAGTATATTTGGTCCACATACAATGATGATTTGGGTTTCTTTCCTACTACCAGCCCCCTCTTATTTTTAAGGTGCAGGGTGCCCTGCTGGTCTATATCAAAATCAATATATTTGGGTACCAGGCACCAGGAACCGTCATTTAATTGAAACTGCTTCCATTGGGATTCATCCTCCAAAAAAGCCTGGCCGGCATCAATGGCATCAATATGGAAAGCGTCACGCACTGGTTGCTCAGGATAAGCCAGCTGCTGCTGGAAGTCATACATTCTGGCCAGCCCGGTATCCAGTCCCATCTTTTTTCTCAAGTGATTGTAGGCAATTGTAGCTATGCCGGTAGACCTCATGGCTCCAAAATCAATAGGTACACGGTCTGCTTCCTTATGGCTAATGGCCAGGCGAACCCTTTCCCTGGAATTGTATCGCTCTTTCATGGTCTAGCTCCT
>JAQVDY010000048.1 GCA_028698215.1 Actinomycetota bacterium
AGGAGTTAAACATGAGTGGTACTGCTGTAGTTACTGATAGCACTGCCGACATACCATCAGAACTTATAGAAAAATATAATATTACGGTGGTGCCCCTATCAGTTATTTTTGGTAATGAAAGCTATAAAGAAGACGGTAAGGAAATAACCATTGAACAGTTTTATCAAAAACTTAAGCAGTCCAAGATGCTTCCCAAAACAGCGCAGCCTTCTCCTGGTGATTTCTATGAAACTTATTCCAGGCTGCTAAAAGATGCTGATAACGTGGTATCCATACATATCTCTAAAAAGATGTCGGGGACTCTTGATTCAGCAGTTATGGCCAGGAAAAAAATTACAGACAGAAGAATTGAGATAATTGATTCCGAGCTGGTACATATGCCTTTAGGGTTCTTGGTACTGGAGGCTGCACGGCTAGCCCAACAGGGGAAAGACTTGAGCCAGATATTAGAGTCTGTAAACCAGTTAAAGCTAAAAATTAAATCATTGTTTATACCTAATACTTTGGAATATTTAAAAAAGGGAGGAAGAATAGGCAGGGCTAAATCCCTTATCGCTTCCGTTTTAGAGATTAAACCTATTCTGACCTTGAAGTTTGGTGAAGTTTCCCAATTTAAGACTACCAGACGATGGAGGCAGGCTAAAAATGAACTGATAAATTCCATGGCTGCCCTAATCGAAGATCCGTCGCAGCTAATGGTCTCAGTGGCTGATTCCGATACCTGGGAAGAAGGAGAGGAGATGAAGGTAAAAATTGAAGAGGCTTTCCGCCCCAAACAAATTATAAGGGTAAGCTTTGGCTGTGTATTGGGCACCCATCTGGGCCCGGGAGCTTTAGGTATAACTTTTTTTGAAGATTAAATTAAAAATAAGGAGGAAAAATGGCTAAAATAGCTATAGTTACAGATAGTACTTCAGATATTCCTATAGATCTGGTACAAAAATATGAAATTACGGTAGTGCCTTTAATAGTTGCTTTTGGCAGTGAAGAAACTTATATGGATGATGGAAAAGATATCACCATAAAGCAATTCTATCAAAAACTGCAGACTGTGAGCAAGCTGCCCACTTCTACCCAGCCCACCCCTTCCGATTTCTTAAAGACTTACCGGGGTTTGCTGGAAAAAGGCTATGATTCCATTATTTCCATACATATCAGCCAAAAAATGTCTGGGACCCTGGCTTCCGCCCTGGCTGCCAAAAAAGAACTGGCTGACCAAGATATTGAAGTAATTGACTCCTATAATGTACATATGCCCTGCGGCATAATAGTGATTAAAGCTGCGGAAATGGCCCAACAGGGAAAAAGCAAGGAAGAGATACTGGATAAAGTTTATGATTTGAGAAACAAGGTTAAAACCCTATTTGTTCCTAAAACGCTGGAATATTTACAAAAAGGCGGCAGGATTGGAAAAGCCAAAGGGCTGGTAGCTTCTTTGCTGGAAATTAAACCTATCCTCACCATTGATTCAGGAGAGATTTCTCAATTCAAGACTACCCGGAGGTGGAACCAGGCCAAGGCAGAACTCATTAACTCCATGAGCAAGATGGTATCTCAGCCGGAAAAACTGGTGGTAGCAGTATCTGACTCTGACAATAAAGAGGAAGGCGATATGCTGGAGCAGACCATAAGGGATAAATTTAACCCCAGAGAAATAATTAGGGCAGATATTGGTGTAATAGTAGGGGCACATGTAGGTCCAGGAACCATAAATGCTACTTTCTATGAAGAAGATTGATTAGCAAGGCAAGCCTAAGAAAACAAATACTAGCCAGCAGGGACCGCCTGCCTGAAGATAACAGGCTCAGCATAAGCGCGGTGATCGCAGATAAGTTTTTGTCTACCGATTTTTACAAGGATTCCAGGGTTATCTGGGCTTATTGGCCTTTTGGAAGCGAAATAAATACAGCTCCCATTGTCCATAGGGCCCTGTCCGAAAACAAAAAAGTGATACTTCCCAAGGTAGAAAAACAGAAGCTGCTGCTGTATGAGATAGATGATCCCCAGGTACAGCTTGTGCCAGGAACATATGGTATAATGGAGCCGGTAATTAAGGGATGCCATCCAGCCAGGATAAAAGATATAGATTTAATAATGGTCCCCGGAATAGTATTTGACCGGAAGTGCAACCGGCTGGGTTATGGCGGAGGCTATTATGACAGAATGCTGCCGTCCCTGGATAAAGCTGTAAAAATAGCCCTTTGTTTTGGCCTGCAGCTAATAGATTTTATACCAGTAGAAAAACATGATATTAAAGTTGATATTATAATAACAGAGTTTGAGGTTATAAATTGCAACTACAAAAAGACATAGCCCTGCTAATACCTGCATATAATGAACAAAAATATATTGAAGGGGTTATCAAAAGCTGTGCTGCCTATAAAATGGATATAATAATCATAGATGACGGTTCCCAGGATAATACCGTGGATGTAGTAGAATCCACTGATGAATCAAGAAAAGGCCAAGTGATCCTACTCAAGCACGAGACCAATAAAGGCAAGGGCAGGTCTTTACTTACAGGATTTGAATATATATTAAAGCATGGCTATCAGGGAGTAATTACACTGGATGCAGATGGACAGCACGATGTAATGGAAATTCCCAATTTCATAAAAAAGATAGAATTGGACCACCCTGATATTATTGTAGGCAACAGGCTGGATCAAACCGGGGATATGCCCTTTATCAGGTTGGCCACCAATGTATTTACATCCTGGCTAATATCTCAGATTGGGGGCAAAAAGATAAAGGATGTCCAATGCGGTTACCGCTATATCAACAGCAAGGTATTGCAGCAGGTAAAAATTGAAACTGCTAATTTTGATACCGAACCTGAGATTTTACTCAAAGCCAGCTGGCTGGGCTTTAATATCCAGAATATTCCCATAAAAACTATTTACCACCAGGATTTTACAAGCTATGTAAATCCGGTTACTGATACCATCAAGTTTTTTAAGCTGGTATTTAGAAGCCTTAAACAAAAAAGAAAAGTGATGGCTTCAAAAAAACAGGGGCAGGTTCCAATTTAAAACCTACCCCTTAAAAATGTAATTTACGCCTTTTCCCCTAAGGAAAAAGGTTTTCAATTATTTATTGCTGCAAATTATCTCTAACGGTATGTTCAATATGCTGGATACACATTTTAAAGCATCGATCTGGCTACCAGCAGCCAACGCAAAGTGATGGGTGGGACCGCTAAGGCTCCATCGGTTTACATATTCCCTCAAGCCAATATTAAATCTGGCCCTGCAGTTGGTATCTCCAAGTTTTAAAACCGGTCCATCCTCATTTATACCCTCAGCAACTACCATTTTATAGCTGCCGTCTTCATTCTGGGTGAGAGCCAAACCAGTGATTTCTCCTAGTTTGGGATAAAACTGGGTCAAATAGCCTCCTCCAGCTTTGCCATGGAATACTTCGGAATATTTCAGCAGTGGTTTTTGCCCGGATATGGCAGGATCTCCGGAACCACTATGGCCTATAAGGCAAATATCATCATCAAAATCCATGGAATAAAGTTCTGCCAATGTTCCTGTACCACCAATATTTTTAAGTATAGACATAGCTAATGCCACTTTCATGTCGCCCTCTACAGCACAAGCCACATTTTGGCCAATGAGCATGGAATAAGCAGGATTAAGTACCGCAATCAACTTGCCCACTTCTTCTGAAACATTGGCAGTATAATGGCTGGCAATAGCTGAAAGGTTCTTTTGTTTGGCCAGTTTTTCTAAACCGCACACACTGGCAGAAAGATATTCCAGCTCTTTTTCAGGAATATTCCCAGACACCTCAAAAGTTGACAATATTTTTTCCGATTGTTTTTTAATGCTCTCCTTATCAACATCCTGATAGGATTGAACCAAATCTTCCCAATCCAGCATCTCTGTAAAAACTCCCAGATCTGAAAATAATCTGGTTTCATCAACATATAAGTCCATCATTCCCGGATAAGGCCTTCCAACCAGCCCCAAGCTGGTAGTCCTAAACCTCCTCCTGACTGCAGCAGCTTTACACCATTTATCTATTTCCCTATCTACGGCCTGGTCTCCTTCCAGATAACCGGTAATTACATCACATCTTTTACCCAATCTTCTTAGTACCGCTACCATTTCCGGCACACAACCGCAGGAAAAACCGTCTCCCAACCACTGGTCTATCTTGGTGGTTTTATCCATATCCAAAGCAGTAACATGCTGAATATTTAACAAAACTACTGGAACTTCCAGATCTTTAACTGCCGGCAGCAGGTTGGAAGAAGTGGAATAAGTAGTGGTCTGGCAAAACACAACATCCACATCATTTTCCGCAAACAGTTTGCCCGCCTTCGCTGATGATTCCATAGAATCCACCATGCCTGCAGATATTATTTGGTATTCATTTCCAAATTTTCCCAAAACCTTCTGGTGCTGGTTGGTTAAGTTTTCTTTCAAGCCAGAGAATTGTGGAAAATAGGCACCCAGCGCTATAGCCATTACTCCAACTTTGGGTTTGGTTTCGTTCACATTAATCACTTCCTTCTTGGTGTAGGATTGATAATTTCTAAAATAAAATTTTATTCATCTAAAATAGCGATAGCCCTTATGGGTGAACCACCACAGCCTTTTAATTTCAAAGGTAATGCAAAAAAAGTAAATTCTTCATTTCCCAGCTGCTCCATATGGGCCAGGCCTTCTACTACCAGGATATTATTCTTAAGAAAGGTTTGGTGTACCAGTTTCCATTCAGCACCATTAGGAGTAGGCATATCCATACCTATCAGTGGTATCTTTTTTTCCACCAGCCAATTGGTTAGCTCCACTGATACAAAGGGGAAATCATAAAAAAATTCATTTTTAGGAAAAACCTTATCCCAACCCGTGTGCAGTAACAGACTTACCCCTTTATTTATCAATGGCTCATATTCCTTGATATCCTCTACAGTAATGGCTTCCTTGGGTTTTTTATGGGTCAAGTCTACTTTGGCTGTCCTTAATACAAACCTGGAAATATCTACTTTATCAATAGTTTGGCCTTCATAGAAAAAATGATAAGGAGCATCTATATGAGTGCCTTGATGGGTAGAAGTAGTAACCCTTTCCAGATTATAGCCTAAATTTTCCAGATTACAGTGCTTGGTGATAGCTAGTTTAGGATCCATAGGCATGGTAGGTGCTCCATCAAACATTTCTGCAGTCAGGTCAATAATCTTACCTAACATATTCCATACTCCTTACTTGACAGTTTATTAAAATGAAAGGTTAGAAAAAAATATATAGCTACTAATCTATCCTTAACTATTAAGCCAGTCATGTTAGGGACTAGCTTAATCTATTTACTTGTTATTCTATGTCCTATTTCTACTGTCAGTATAACACTTTTAATTTTGATAATTATACTAATGCTTACCAGATACCGCAAGGTATTTACCGTCACTGTGCACTACTGCAACTTTACATTATTATTTGCATTTTTGTCAGGAATGACCAGTCCTTAGAAAAATTTTAGCCATTAATATTTTTTATCGTTTATACAATTATGATACACTTGAAACAATCTTGACTGGATAATTTTTACGTTGTAAAATCTCAAGCAAATTAAACCAGTTTTTGGCTAAATGGCACAAAAATACTTAACAATATTATTAAAATTTTATGCATGAATATTACTGGTTTTAATAGCTTATTTTTTTGTTTTCAGCAAAATTTTTTATAATTTTATTTTCGCAAATCATTAACAATAACGGAGGTATTTTAATGAGAGGACTCAAAGGCAAGGTAGCCATAGTTACCGGCGGCTCCAGGGGCATAGGCAAGGCCTGTGTGCAGAGGCTGCTGGAAGAAGAGGTAAAGGTGCTGTTTAACGGCAGGACCCCTGATACC
>JAQVDY010000049.1 GCA_028698215.1 Actinomycetota bacterium
GATGACGCCTCTACCGTTACCGGGGCAGACCTGGATACCTCCGGTGGGTATCTGGCCATGGGCAGTGAAGGACTGGGAGAGTCTTCCAGTTTTGCCGGCAGTGACTAGGATAAGAGGAGGAAATTAGAAAGTAAAGCAAAGGCGGTATTATGGATATTGAAAAACATTATAAAAATGCCCGTGAAAAATATGGCCAAATGGGGATAGACACAGATAAGGCTTTGGAAAAAATGAGCAGTATACCACTGTCAATTCATTGTTGGCAGGGTGACGATGTAGCGGGATTTGAAAAGAAAGGCTCCGTCCTTTCGGGGGGCGGTATTCTCTCCACTGGAGCTTACCCGGGCAGAGCCGGCAATATTGACCAGCTAGCCCAAGATATAGAAAAAGCATTTTCCCTGGTACCTGGGCCTAAAAAATTATCCCTCCATGCCATATACGGGGATTTTAAAGCGAAGGCTATTGATAGGGATTCTATAGAACCAGGGCATTTTAAATATTGGTTGGATTGGGCAAAGCAAAACCAGTATGGATTGGATTTTAACCCCACATTATTTTCGCATTCTAAAGCTGAATCCGGGTATACTCTATCCAGCCAAGACCAATCTATAAGAAGTTTCTGGATAGACCATGTAAAAAGATCCCGGAAAATTGCTGCCTATTTGGGCCAGAACTTAAACAAACCATGCATAAATAATATTTGGATACCGGATGGGGAAAAAGACATAACCCCTTCCCGCCTGGTGCACAGGGAGCTGCTTATAGATAGCCTGGACCAGATTTTGGATGTGGAGTATGCTAGAGAATTTCTTATAGATTCAGTAGAATCTAAATTATTTGGCATAGGTTATGAGTATTATACAGTGGGATCAAATGAATTTTATTTGCTGTATGCTGCTAAAAAAAGGATCGCTATCACCTTTGATATGGGACATTTCCATCCCACTGAACTGGTAAGTGACAAAATTAGTGCCACCCTGCCTTTCTTAACCGATATACTGTTACATATAAGCAGGGGAGTACGTTGGGACAGTGATCATGTCCCCATATTAGACCAGGAGCTAATAGATGTCATGCTGGAAATTAAAAGAGCTGATGCTTTTTCCAGAGTACATATGGGTACAGATTTCTTTGACGGGTCTATTAATAGGATAGGAGCATGGGTAGTGGGTGGAAGATCGGTAGCCAAAGCGATTTTACGTGCCTATCTGGAGCCAACCGAAAAGCTTATTGCATATGAACAGGATGGGAATCTTTTTGCCAGGCTGGCCTTGCATGAAGGCTTGATTTCCATGCCTTTCGGTGATATTTGGAATTATTACTTGGCTACCCATAATATGCCTGATGATATTGAAATGATCAAGGAGATAGAAACCTATCAGAAAGGGGTGTTAAACCAAAGACAGCAATAGAAAGTAATTGTTATAAACTTTTATATACTTTAAAATAACTAAAGTGGCCTTAAAGCAGGCAGTATGCTTTAAGCTGTTTGAATATGCAAAATAATATTATTTGTATTTAAAAAAAAGGAGCATCAAGGATTGATAATTGGTAATTTAAACCAGGATCTCCATCAGTTCAACTATATTGAAAACCAGGATTTGAAGAAAGTAGCTGACTTTATTAAAAGTAATGATTTCTCTACCAAGACAGAGGGCAGGCATCCCCTGGAAGGAGAAAGAATTTTTTATAATTTGATTTCCTATAATACCACCTTTACATCTAAACGGGATCCAGAAGCCCATTGGGAATATATTGATTTTCAATACCTGATCAGTGGAGAAGAGAATATCGGATGGGCTCCTTATAATCAAGACCAAGAGATACTTAAGGCTTATAATCCTGAAAATGATATATTAACTTTTTGCAATGTTAAGCAGGAAAGTTTTTTTACACTAAAAGCGGGAATGTATGCTATTTTCTTTCCCGATGATATTCACCGGCCCGGCATACAGACCTCTAGAAGCCTGGCTGTCAAGAAACTAGTGTTCAAGATTAAGATTTAGGGCGGCTACTTAACCGAAAACTCCAATTCCTCAAACAGTTCACCGTTAAGAAATACTTCAGCCTGGTAATTGCCGGAAGGGAAGCCTTCAGATATGTTTATATTAAAACTTAAGTAACCTGAGCCTTTTTTATCTACCCGGGAGACCTGTTCCTGGATTACGTCTCCGGTATCAAGATAAGTCCAGGCCACTTTTAACTCATCTTCGGGAGTTATATTTTCTATATTTACAGAAAGGTAAATATTTTTAATATCTGCAGGTAAAATATTAGGCATTTCCAGGGGGGAATTATTTTCATTGACTGATTTACAGAGGTAAACTTCTTTAATGGACAAAGGTTGTTGGGCGCACCCTCCTAGCAGTATAGTTAATACTAAAACTACCATTACTATTTTAAATTTCATATCATATCCTTTATAATTCTAACTATATATTTACCCTGACTGTTATCATAATTTAATTTATAGTTAATGTAAATAATGGGCAATTACCCTGTAGTTGCCCTTAAGGGAACCATAGGTATTTTGGCTGAACAAAAGAGGGAAAAATTAAAAGAGTTTTATCTGCGGATAAAAGACTGTAAGGGCTGCGGTCTTTGGAAAACCAAGACTAAGTTTGTCTTTGGCAGCGGAAGCCCAGAGGCCAGGCTACTGTTTATAGGCGAAGCTCCCGGCAAAAATGAGGATCTGCAAGGTCGTCCTTTTGTGGGACGGGCGGGACAGGTTTTAGATGAACTTTTATCAACTATTGGTTTGAAAAGAGAGCAAGTCTTTATAGCTAATGTATTAAAATGCAGGCCTCCCGGAAATAGGGATCCCAGGCCAGAGGAGGTAAAAGCCTGCAAACAATATCTATACAGTCAGATAGAAATTATAGATCCTGAGATTATATGTACCCTGGGGAAGCACTCTACCCAGCTTATACTAAATACAAATAAAGGCATAACTGGCCTGAGGGGCCATGTATACCGGATAGAAAACCGCATGGTACTACCCATTAACCATCCTGCTGCAGTATTGTACAGCCCTGCTAAATATGGAATATTGGAAAAGGATTTCCAAAAAATAAAGGAACTGTTAGATCGTATAGAGCAACCTGAAGTTGGTAGAAATACTGGACAGCAGCCAAACATACAAAGTGATCAGTTAGGTTTATTTTAAATGCAAGTTCAATTTATAACCAGTGCACCCCAGCAAACTGCTGAGCTGGGACAATGTTTTGCTCCTTGGGCTAGAGGGGGAGATATTTTTATATTAACTGGAGATTTGGGTGGGGGAAAAACTACCTTTGTAGCTGGTCTGGCTAAAGGCCTGGGTGTAGAGGAAACGGTATCCAGTCCTAGTTTTACCCTAATCAACGAGTATGATATAGGGGATTTAAAATTAATCCATGCCGATTTATACCGCCTGGCTGGCATAGAAGATATAGAAGACATAGGAATGGAACATTATTTATACCAGCCCCACAATATTGTTTGTATTGAATGGGGAGAAAAAATGGGAACCTGCATGCCTTCTGAATATATGACTATTTCTTTTAATTATACAGAAGGCGAGGAATATGGAAGAACCATAGTTTTTAAATCATGCAGTGATTACAATGATAAAAAATTAATAGAATTTAACAAAATGGCCAGCCGGAAAGGCTTATTATGAAAATACTGGGAATAGAATCGACCAGTAACCACCTGTCAGTAGCAGTAAGCAGGGACACGGGGATCCTTTCCTGTGAATTTGGAGAAAATAGCAAAAAGCATATGGTTAATATAATAGATACTATAGACCGTGCTTTACATAAGGCAGGTTTGGACCTGGAAAGCCTGGACTTGTTGGCCGCTGACATAGGTCCCGGAGATTTTACCGGTACCAGAATAGGCCTTACTGTGGCCAAGACACTGGCTTGGACTTTAAAAAAACCCACTTATGGCGTAAATGTAATGGATATGATTGCTCTAAATTGCCTTTATCTCAATTTAGGCCCAATACATAAATTATTGGAGAAAAAAGAAAGAGTTTTAATTATATCCTGCCTGGATGTAAGAAGGGGAGAGATATTGCTGGGTTTCTACTGCCTGAATCCGGTTTCTTCCCTTACCGATATGAATTTTGATTGCCGGGATAATGGTTCTGATGATTTAATATATGCTGGAGATGGTTTTAGCTTAACCAGATTTTTACCATATAGACTGGAAAGCAAAATAAATATAGGGGATCCTATATTATCCGTCCCTAAAGCATCCAAGATTTATATTACAGGCAATGCATTGGCTGCCTATGCGGCAGACTTCAATTTAATAGCAGAAAAGATGACTAATATTTGTTTGGAGTATAGGCTGGAGGTACCAGACGCTTCCTATTTAAACCTGTGTGCTTTCCAGCAGTACCAAAACGGCAGGCAACCAGAAATTCTAAACCCTTATTATGTAAGGGATTTCGCTCCTTTTGGGGGTAGCAAATGATGACCAAAACTTTAACTTTGCTGGGAATAGAGACATCCTGCGATGATACGGCAGCAGCAGTAGTGACAGGTGGCAAGCATATACTGTCCAGTATAGTTTCTTCCCAGAATGATATTCACCGCAAATATGGGGGAGTGGTACCAGAGTTAGCTTCCAGGAAGCATATCGAAGCCATAAATATAGTTATAGGTGAAGCTTTAAGCCAGGCTGGTATTAGCCTGGACAAAGTTGATGTGGTGAGCGTAACCAACCGGCCGGGGCTTATTGGTTCACTGCTGGTGGGAGTAGGAGCAGCTAAAGCTATATCTTATGCCAGGAAAATACCATTGGTAGCAGTAAACCACCTTAAGGCACATCTTTTTTCAAATTTACTGGCCCATCCTGAAATGGATGGTGATTTCATAGGCTTGATTGTTTCTGGCGGCCACTCCAGTATTTATCAAGTCGATCCAGAATTTAATATTATCCAATTAGGCCACACATTAGATGATGCAGCAGGAGAAGCTTTTGATAAGATAGCCAGATACCTTAATTTAGGGTATCCCGGGGGTCCGGTAATAGATAAGCTTTCCAAAAAAGGTGATGAAAATTTTATAGATTTCCCCCGTCCCATGTGGGACAGCGGGGATTTTAATTTCTCTTTTTCGGGCCTTAAAACAGCCTTGATATATTTAACCAAAAAGAATAAGGACCTGGTTACTGCTAAAAATATTCCCAGCCTGGCTGCCAGCTTTCAACAAGCCATAGTCGATGTTTTAGTGGAAAAAACGGTTAGGGCAGCTAAAGAAAAACAAATAGGCCAAATTGCGGTAAGCGGGGGAGTGGCGGCTAATGCCAGGCTCAGGCAAGATTTTGAAAAAAGATGTAAAAAAGAAAAGTTAAAACTTTATATCCCCCCTCTTTCCCTGTGTATGGACAATGCGGCAATGGTGGGCTGCCTAGGTTATTATGAATACTTGAAAGGCAATATAAACGGTCTTGATTTGGATGTCTACTCCCGGTCAGAGGTATAACAAAGATTTTTTTAAGTTACTTCTTGTATCTTTCTTTCTGATATTAAAAAAGCTTAAATTGTTTTTTATATTTCCTTGATTTTTGATTATTGGTATATTATTATGGTTACTAGTTAGCAGTCTTACAGATTGAGTGCTAATTTTTTTTTATACTTTTGCATAAATGTTTAATGCCTTAAAGGAGGTAACCATGAACTACAAACCACTGGCCGACAGGCTGCTGCTTAAGGTTAAAAAAGCAGAGGAAATGACCAAGAGCGGCATCGTGCTGCCTGACAGCGCCCAGGAAAAGCCCCAGGAAG
>JAQVDY010000050.1 GCA_028698215.1 Actinomycetota bacterium
AGGACTTTCTGGTTAAAATTGATATTTACTTGCTTTCGCTTGTAAATGCTAACAATAACCAAAAGTTGCCTACTGTTCTAAGCAGTAAATTTAATATACAACAGATCCTATATGATTGTCAATAGCGAAATAATTTATAAGGTTTATTACTGGGGAACGGTAGACGGATCCGTCCCCTTTGTGACCTCATCTAAATTTTCATGCTCAACAAGTTCAGGTTTTTCGTAAGAAAGTTTTTTATCCTTATCCATTTACCCCTCCGCCTTAGGCTTTTTTAATTGTTTTATATTATTATACGCCAGGCATTTATAGGGTTACAATAAAAATCTTTTTAGGGTTTTAATATAAGGGTAAGCCTATAAAAAAGTGATTTTAGGATAATACCCAATATTTATAAAATAATAGTGGAAAATAAAATCATTGCCTAGTTGTTGCCTTTAATGGGGCTTAGAGGAAAAATATAAATCATACAAGCATATTCGTTACATGTTTAACATTAAATTGTAGAGGTAATAACTGCTGCTACCGGGATATTTTGCTTGTAAAAAACCTTAAGTATTGTGTCCTTGTTTGCCCAAACTATCACAATACTGGTTTTATTGGTGGTTAAGTAATATTGAAATCGATGAAAATATTATATTGAATTTATAAATAAATCCCCAAGGTTTATAGAATTGGGATAAAAAATCATACTTAAAATTATTCTATTATTTTCTTGATCCGGTTCAGCTCATTAGATACATGGTTCCAATTTTGCAAATAATAGGACACCATTTTAATATGCTGCCTATAAAGACCTCGAGGTAAATCTTTAGCTATAGGATAGGCCTGTATTTTATTATGAAGAAACCACATACCCCTACGTTAAGCATTAATATTTTAAATTTTGACGCAAAGCTGTAAATTATATTCCATGCTTATATAATTAAGGTATAGCAAGACCTTAATTTAAAAAACTTATAGCATTTAAACCCGGGAAATAATGAGGAGAAAAATTAACATATCCTTGTTTTTAATTTCTTTTTCGGTTTTCCTGTACCAGGTTTGCTTGCTGCGGATATTATCTATTGCAGATTTCTACCATTTTGCATTCCTGATAGTCAGCGTAGCCTTGCTGGGTTTCGGGATAAGTGGAAGCTTTTTATATTTCTTTATTAATAAAATCAAAGACAGCAGGCTTCTGCTTATTATTTTTGCTTTCGGGTTTTCGCTTTCAGTTATTATAAGTTTTATAGTTATAAACCTGGTTCCCTTTGATTCTTTTAAAATTGCCTGGGAAATCAGGCAGATATTTTATCTTTTTATTTATTACCTGTTCATGATAATCCCTTTTTTCTTTGGCGGGTGTTTTATAGGCTATGTTTTCTATCAACAGGATAAGCCTTCCCTTACTTACTTTTTTAACTTAATGGGCTCAGCCATAGGAGCTATTGCATTTCTGTTTCTAATTTTGATTACAAATAAAACCGGTATCATCCTTATTTCCAGCTGCTTAGGCTTAGCGGCGGTATTAATATTGATTTCAAAAAAATATATAAAAGTTTTTGCCACTGTATTGGTGCTGTTTTTAGCTATCGTTTTGCTTTTAAACTTTTTCTATCCCAGCTTGTGGGAAATAAGGGTATCCCCTTATAAGAGTTTGGCTTCAGTGTTGAGAAACCCTGATTCAGAGTTAATATATGCCGATGAAAATGCTTCTACCCGTATAGAGGTAGTTAAAAGCGGCAGCATAAAATCAGCCCCGGGTTTGAGTTTAAAATACCAGGGTATTCCTCCCAGCCAGCTGGGGCTGACCGTGGATGCCGACAATCTCTCACCCATAACCAGTTTTGAAGAAGATAGTGTGGATTTTTTAAATTACATGCCCCAATCATTGCTGTTTGGCTTTAATAAAAAATATGACCATATATTGATTGTTGAACCGGGGGGAGGATTGGATATTTTAGCAGCTGTTTACTTTGAAGATGCTCAAGTTTATGTGGTTCAGAATAACAGCCTGATGGTAAATGCATTAAAGAATGAGTTTTCCGAATACAGCGGTAACCTATACTCAAAAGAAAATATTACGGTAATTGATGACTCGGTTAGAAACTTCTGCAGGACTACCGATGTAAAATTCGATCTTATCATACTAAGTCTTTCTGACAGCTTTCACCCCATTTCTTCAGGGGCTTACAGCCTTAATGAAAATTACCTTTTTACCAGGGAATGCTTTAGCTGCCTGCTGGATATAATTAAGCCTAATGGGTTAATAGCTGTTACCAGGTGGGCCCAGGTCCCTCCCAGTGAGAATTTAAAACTGTTATCCACTATGGTGGAAGGCATGGATGAAAACCAGGCCCATGATCTTTCCTCCCGATTTTTTGCTTTTAGGTCCTGGTCAACCCTTACTACCATGTTTAAACAAGATAACTTTAAGGTAGATGAAATCCGCCAGCTAACAGAGAGAGCGGCTCAATTAAACTTTGATCTGGTTTATTCCAATGGGTTAAATATAGAAGAAACTAACCGTTATCATAAACTGGACCAGCCTTATTATTACCAGTTCTATAAAACCATAATTGAGGGAAGTAGGAAGTCAAGAAAATCATTCTATGACCACTATTATTTTAATATAGAGCCGGCTACTGATGATAAGCCTTATTTTTATAACTTTTTTAAATTCAGGCAAATTCCGGAGATAGTAAAATATTTTGGCAAAACAACCCAGCCGTTCAGCGGCGGGGGCTACCTGATATTGGTGGCTGCCTTAATTATTTCTATTTTACTTTCCTTATTTTTAATTTTATTTCCCTTAAGGATAAAAAAGCTTAAGGCCAGGTTTAAGGGTAAATACCCCTATCTTATCTATTTCTTTTTAATCGGTTTTGGCTTTTTCTTTATAGAGCTGCCCTTTATACAAAAATTTATACTTATACTGGGAAAGCCGGCATATTCCCTGTCGGTGGTGCTGTTTAGCCTTATGCTTTTTGCCGGCCTGGGCAGCTTCTTCACTGAACGGTACAGGATAAAAATTAACTGGGTTATACCCCTGCTGGTGGCTTATGTGGCGTTGTTTATTGTAGGTTTTAGGTATTTTAGCGGGTTTTTGCTGTCCAGGGTTTTGTGGCAAAGGTTTGTGCTAACTATTCTTTTGGTTATGCCTGCGGGTTTTTTGATGGGCATGCCTTTTCCTTTAGGCATTATAAAGGCCAAACAAAGGGAACCGGGTATAATACCCTGGCTGTGGGCTGTCAATGGCTGTGCTTCAGTCATAGGCTCTATAGCGGCAGTTGTACTATCCCTGCATGGAGGGTTTTTAGTAGTAATTGGAATATCGGGCCTGCTTTACCTGGGCTGTATGGCGGTCTACAGGTATTTCTAGCATCCCTAGGGCCGGTCTTTTGGATTATTGAACATCTTTTACCAGGGGAACAAAAACTACATCCGCTATTTTTTCGGTTATTATTTCTCCGTTTTGCTTGGTTATTTTCCACAGTACCTGGTTCCATCCAGGGGGACCTACCGGTATTATCATAATTCCCCCTTCAGCCAGCTGGTTTACCAGCGGCTGGGGTATATGGTCCGGGGCTGCAGTTACTATGATGCGGTCATAGGGAGCATATTGTTCCCAGCCATAATAACCGTCATGATTGGATGTTCTTACTTGCGGGTACTTCTGTTTTAATCTTTGGCCTGCTTTTTCATATAACTCCGTTATAATTTCAACCGTATATACTTCATCAGCTATTTCGGCCAGGATAGCCGCCTGGTACCCTGAACCGGTGCCAATTTCCAAAACTTTTTCGTTTCCGGTTAGGTTTAGCTCTTCGGTCATCAAAGCTACAATGTATGGTTGTGATATGGTTTGTCCCTGCCCAATGGGCAAGGGCCGGTCAGCGTAAGCATTGTTTTTCTGGTCTTGGTCTACAAATTCATGGCGGGGTACCGTTCTTAAAGCCTCAATTACCTTTTTATCGGTAATACCCCTGGGGATTATATGTTGGTCAACCATGTCATGCCTAAGCTTATCGTATCCGCTGGTTCCCTGGTCCCGGTTTATTAAAAATATTATGACAGCAGTTATGGCCACCAGTACTGCCAGGGATAAAAAGATTATTATTTTGTGTTTTTTGGCCATCTTTTGCTCCTGGCTGTTATTAGGTTTTTTTTAAATTATGGCTGGCTAGGGATAAATTTAAAACGACTACAGCATAAATTTATAAGATATTTGCAGCTAAGTCTATATATAGATAATTTCTAAGCAAATAACCTAAATAAAAGCTATCTTTAAAATTTATTTTTCTTGTTCTAATATGTAGTTAGGCAATAGGAAGGAAACAATTATGAAAGAAGCTTATCTTTACCGCAAGCTTGGTAAAAACAGGGTAAGGTGTGATTTGTGCAGCCATTTCTGTGTAATAGCAGAAGGCGATAGGGGAATATGCGGAGTAAGACAGAATATGGGCGGTACCCTCTATTCTTTGGTTTACCGGAAACTCATATCAGAAAATGCTGACCCTATAGAAAAGAAACCCCTGTTTCATTTTTTACCGGGCACCCTTTCTCTTTCCGTGGCTACTGTGGGCTGTAATTTTAAATGTTTCTTTTGCCAGAATTACAGCATTTCACAGGTAGAGAGGGATTCAGATATATACGGCCAGGATGTAAGCCCGGAAAAAATTGTGGCCGATGCCCTGCAGGCAGGGTGCAAGAGCATATCCTACACCTATACTGAGCCCACTATATTCTTTGAATATGCCTATGATACAGCCAGGATAGCTAAACAAAAAGGTCTTAAAAACATATTTGTAACCAATGGTTTTATGTCTGGAGCCTGTCTGGAAATGGCAGGACCCTACCTGGATGCAGCTAATGTAGACCTTAAGGCTTTCAGTGAAGAATTCTACCGGGAAAGGGTAGGGGGAAAGCTTAAACCTGTACTTGAAAATATAAAGTTAATGAAACAAATGGGCATATGGATAGAGGTTACTACTTTAATAATACCGGGGTTAAATGATTCGGAGCAGGAGTTAAGAGCCATAGCTGAATTTTTAAACAGCGTATCCAGCGATATACCCTGGCACATAAGTGCCTATTATCCCCAGTATAAAAGCAGGATTGAAGCTACTTCCGCCGACAAAATAAAACAGGCACAAGTAATTGGCAAAGAGGCAGGCCTTAAGTATGTGTATGGGGGAAATATTTATGATCTGGATCTGGAGACTACTTACTGCTGCCAATGCGGACAGCCTTTGATAAAGAGGGATGGATTTGCCGTTTCCTATAATGGATTGGAAGCAGGGAAGTGCCCCCATTGCGGGGTTAGGTTAGAGGGTGTTTTTTAAATAATTGGCTTAACTTTTAGCTGGTTTTATTCTATAATGTATTTCTGCTCTATGGGGCGGCATAGCCAAGTGGTAAGGCAGAGGTCTGCAAAACCTTTATCCCCGGTTCGAGTCCGGGTGCCGCCTCCAAGTATTCACTTAAAATTTCATTCGGCAGAAGATTAAAATAATTTTTCTATTTCTGTGGATTTAACCTAGCTTAAATAGCCAATAAGAGTGAATAATATTGAATAAAAGCAGGCTAGCTTGACTTTAATTTTTTATTTGCTATGGTAGGCCC
>JAQVDY010000051.1 GCA_028698215.1 Actinomycetota bacterium
ATATAGTACTAGAAATGTTAATAATATATAATAAAATAAAAATTAGGAGGTATATATAATGGTACAGGAAAAGACTTTAAAAAACCTGAAGGATGCTTTTGCGGGTGAATCACAGGCTAACCGGAAATATTTAGCTTTTGCCCAGAAAGCAGAAGAAGAAGGGTTGGCACAGGAAGCAAAACTATTTAAAGCAGCAGCTGATGCAGAGACCGTCCATGCCCACAATCATTTAAGGGCTATGGAAGGAATCAAGTCTACCAAAGAAAATTTAAAAGAAGCTGTAGAGGGGGAAACCTATGAGTTTGAAGACATGTATCCTCCCATGATTGAACAAGCCCGGCAGGAAGGCGAAAACGAAGCTATGGCCAGTTTTAATTATGCTAATAAGGTAGAAAAGGTACATGCCCAGCTTTACCGGAAGTACCTGGACAACCTGGGAAATAATGAGGATACCGATATTTTTGTTTGTCAGTTCTGCGGCAATACAGTAGAAGGAGAAGCTCCTGACAAATGCCCTGTTTGCGGGAAGCCAAGGGAGATATTTAAAAAAATTGAGTAATGAAATATTTACTTCTTTTTCTCATCTATAGTTTTTTGGGAGTCGGAATCGAGGTATTCTTTACCTCGATTCATGATTTTATCAGGTACAGGGACTTAAGTTTTAAAGGCAGGTCTTACCTATGGATGTTTCCTATTTACGGAAGCCTGGGCCTGGTCATAGGCCCCCTTTATAACAATTTGCAGGTAGTGCCCTTTATAGCCAGGGGCTTTATTTATATGGCTATAATTTTTGCCGCTGAGTTTGCATATGGCTTCCTGTTGAAGCTGGCTATCGGCAAATGCCCCTGGGAGTATCACTCCAGATGGGCTATCATGGGATTAGTAAAGGTAACCTACCTGCCTTTCTGGCTGGCTTATGGATACCTGGCAGAGCTAATTTATCGGGGATTTATAAATATAACTATCTATTAGATATGGAAATAAAAGAAAACAGCGGGACCCTATTGGTGTGCGGAACCCCTATCGGTAACCTGGAAGATGCCAGTTTCAGGCTTATTTCCACTTTAAAAAAAGCAGACTTGATTGCAGCCGAGGATACCAGGACGGCAAGAAAACTGCTTGACCGGTACCAAATTGGCAAAAAGAAGCTGTTAAGCTACCATGATTTTAGCGGCCAGGACAAGATATTGGCCATAGCAGGCTACCTTGAGCAGGGTAAAGATGTTGCCCTGGTCACGGAATCAGGGATGCCTGCTATCCAGGATCCTGGCTATAAGCTGATAAGGCATTGCCTGCAGCAAGGCTTGCCGGTAACGGTGATACCAGGCCCCAATGCAGCCTTGGCTGCTTTGGTTCTCAGCGGGTTTCCTACTGACAGTTTTTTATTTGTGGGATTTGCCCCTAAGACTAAGGTAAAGAGAAGGAATAGGCTGCAGCAGTTAAAGGGCCTCCCCTTTACCTTGATATTCTATGAGTCTCCCCACCGGACCCTGGATTTTTTAAAAGACCTGTACCAGGTATGCGGAGACCGCCAGGTGTGTATTGCCCGGGAACTGACCAAAATCTATGAGCAAACTATCAGGGGGAATTTGTCCCAGGTAATTTCACAACTGGACCAGAAGCTAAAAGGGGAAATAGTGATAGTGGCAGAAGGGCATTCCGGGGATGCTATTAAGGAATATAGCTTGGAAGAGATAAAGCAAAGGCTAATGGATCTTATGTCGGAGGGGCTCTCTAAAAAATCAGCCATGAAAATTATAAGGGGCCAGTATGACATAGACCGGCAAACATTGTATAATATTTCCACAAAAATCTAGGATAGATTCGAGGTAAATGATGGGAGAAAAATTTTATATAACCACTGCTATACCCTACATGAATTCCAAGCTGCACCTGGGCCAGGTTTATGAATTCATACTGGCAGACATTGTAGCCAGGTATAACCGGCTTAAGGGCAAAGACGTCTATTTTCTAACCGGTTCCGATGAGCATGGCCAAAAGATAGACAAGGCAGCCCAGGAAAAACAGATGCCTGCCCAGCTTTATGTGGACAGCATGGTTGAAGATATGAAAAGAATCCTTAAGCTGTACGGTATAAGCAATGACGGTTTTATCAGGACTACTGATAAACTCCATGAGCAGGTAGTGCAGGCTATCTTAAATAAGCTTAAGGATAATGGGGATATTTATAAGCATGACTATGAAGGTAATTACTGTGTACCCTGTGAGACCTTTTTTCCTGATTCACAACTGGTAGATGGAAATTGTCCTGACTGCGGCCGGAAGACAGAGAAGGTAAAAGAAGAAAATTATTTCTTCAAACTTTCCAAATACCAGGACCGGCTGATTGAGCATGTGGAAAAAAACCCTGATTTTGTGGTGCCTGAAGTAAGGAGAAACGAAGTTTTGGGCTTGCTCAAACAGGGCTTAAAAGACATAAGTATTACCAGGACTACCGTTACCTGGGGGGTGCCGGTGCCGTTTGACAGCCAGCATTACTGCTATGTATGGGTAGATGCACTGATAAACTATATCTCTGCCCTGGGCTATGGCTTGGAAGATGATGGCCTGTTTAAGAAATATTGGCCTGCAGACCAGCACCATATAGGGAAAGATATATTGAAATTCCATACTGTTATCTGGCCTGCCTTACTGATGTCTTTGGGGGTAGAACTGCCCCACCATGTAGTAATACATGGGTGGATACTATTAGGGCATGAAAAACTTTCCAAATCCAAGGGTATAACCCTGGATCCGGACCAGCTGGCCCAGGATTACGGGGTAGATGCAATCCGGTATTTTGTATCCAGGGACATATCTTTTGGCAATGATGGCTCCTTTACTTATGATTCCCTGGTGAAAAGATACAATGGGGACCTGTCCAATGATATCGGCAACCTGGTTTCCAGGACAGTAACCATGGTTAATAAATTTGCAGCAGGCAAGGTTCCATCCAGGCCTGAAGAAGACGGGGGCTTCAGGCAGGAATGGGAAAAAACCCAAAAGCTCTACCAGGAGAACATGGAGAATTTCAGGTTTTCTGACTGCCTTATAGTTTTATGGGATTTTATAAATAAAGCCAATAAATATATTGAAGATACACAGCCCTGGTCCCTGGCTAAAAGTGACCAGCCCCAGGACCTTAAAAAACTGGAGGCCACTCTTTATCAGCTGGTGGAAGCCATCAGGTTGTCAGCAGTGCTTGTATCTCCCTTTATGCCCCATATCTGCCAGAAGATTTTGGGCCAGTTTGGCATTGAAGATAAGGTAGATAGCCTTACCTTAAAAGAGCATAGCCAATGGGGCAGTTATTCTGGCGGTACCCTTATTGGGGAAAAGGAAATCTTGTTTCCCAGGATTAAAGAAGATTAGCATGAACCTGGTAGATACCCATGCGCATCTGGATATGCTAAAAAAGTCTACCCCTGCCCAGGCAGTGGATGCTGCTATCCGGCAGGGGGTACAGTACATTATTAATATTGGATCCAGCCTGGAAGCCAGCAAACAAGCCAAAGCGTTGTCAGAAGTTTTTGATAACGTTTATTCAGCGGCAGGCATTCATCCCCATCATGCCGAAAACTATAGCCAGAGCCAGGAAAATAGTTTAAGGGAGATAATTGAAAGCAGCACCAAAATAGTGGCAGTAGGGGAGGCAGGATTAGATTACTTTAGAAATACCAGTCCTAAAAAGGATCAAATCAGGGCCTTTGAGTCGCAGATAGGCTTAGCTTTAGAATACAATCTACCCCTGGTAATACATGACCGGGATGCCCACCAGGATATTTTGCAGGTACTATCCAGTTATGCTGGCCAAGATGGGTTTAAGGCGGTAGTGCATTGTTATTCTGGAGACAGTGATTTGGCTTTAAAACTAATAGAGCAGGGCCTGTTTATTTCCTTTACTGGAGTCCTTACCTTTCCCAATGCGGGCAAGGTAGCAGAAGCAGCGAAAGTTATACCCATGGATAGAATATTTTTAGAGACCGATACCCCTTTTCTGGCCCCCCAAGCTAAGCGGGGACAGGAAAACCAGCCGGCTTATGTTACCTATATTGCTGAAAAATTAGCAGAGATTAAGAATTTAAGTTTGGAAGAAGTAGCAAATATTACTACCAGAAATGCTATTGATTTTTTTGGCTTAGGCAAAATATGATGAATGGCTATATCAGCAGTCCTTCTAACACCGCCAGCCTGCTCAAGCAGTATGATATCAGGCTTAAGAAAGCATATGGGCAAAATTTTTTAATAGATACCAATATATTAAAAAAAATTACCAGTTATGCTGGAGTGGGAAAAAATGATTGTATCCTGGAGATAGGAAGCGGCATAGGCAGCCTAACTGAGGTTTTGCTGGAAAAAGGTGCAAATATAGTATGCATAGAACTGGACTCCAGGATGACAGGTGTATTCAAACATTTATTTTCTTCTCACTTAGGTAGTAAAGTTGTCCTTATGGAGCAGGATGGAATGAAAGTCGATTATCAGGAACTGAGTATAAAATATGGTTTAAACAAGTTTGTGTCCAATTTGCCTTATAAGGTAGCGGCTCCTTTGATTTTGAAAGTTTTTTGTCAGGCAGATTCCATAGTTGAGGCTTATCTTACCATACAGAAAGATATTGCAGATAGGATAACTGCTGCTGTGGGAGATAAAAATTACAGTTCTTATACAGTGAAGGCTAACTATATTGCTGATTTTAAGAATTGTTTTTTGATCTCCAGGAATTGCTTTTTGCCCCGGCCTAATGTAGATTCTTCTTTCATTGAAGCTAAGAGGAAAAAAGTGGGACCTATTGATACCAATGCTTTTTTTAGTTTTGTTGATTCCTGTTTTGCCCACCGGAGAAAGAAACTTATTAACTCTCTACCAAAGGATCCGGTTTACCAAGATAAAGTTAACGAGGTTATCAGTTATCTTAGATTATTGGGAAAAGATGAATCTGTAAGAGCGGAAGAGCTTTCAGTTGATGATTATCTGGCTTTGTTTAAAGGGCTGAATAAATCATGATTTAAACCAGCACTGCTAGCTTTAAAGCATTGAATTTTATATTAATATATAATAAAATTTATTAGCTTGTTGGTGGGGAGTAGCCAAGCGGCAAGGCAACGGGTTTTGGTCCCGTGATCAGAGGTTCGAATCCTCTCTCCCCAGCCA
>JAQVDY010000052.1 GCA_028698215.1 Actinomycetota bacterium
CTTTATGGGTTTAATATTACTATCTGCTCAGCTTCAGTCTGTACGGGATAGGACTCCATTATGGGCCCGGTAAAAACTGCCTGCACCTGCAATCCTGTTTTTAGTTCATCTGCTTCTACCTGTATGGCCTCGCCGCTTTGCTGGCTTAGGACAATGGTGCTGCCGGTAACCGTAACCCAAGCCTTATCATAGCCGGTATCTGCCTGCACCTTGCCTTCTATCAGCACTGCCTTATTTTCTCCCCTGTCCTCTATGCTGGTTATCTGTCCCCTTATATCAGGATTGGCAATGATACACGCCTGGCTGCAGCCAGGTGCTAGGCAACATATACATAAAAGAATTAATATGGCTAACCACTTTTTCATAGCTTTCCGCTTTCCTTGTTTATACTAAATTATAGCAAGAGCACCGGTTATTAAAAAATGTTTTGCTATACTTTTTTTATTTTTATATAGTAACAGTTCATAATATAATAAGTTAATATTGTTACTTAGAAATGGAGAGGACTGATGCAGCCAGAATCAACCATAAAATTTGCAGAAAGAATACTAAAAGTGGAAGAAAGCCCTACCTTTGCCTTGGAAAAGAAAGCTGACCAGCTGGATGTCCAGCTAAAAAAAGAAGGCAAATCAATTATAAGATTTGGCATCGGCCAGCCAGATTTTGACACCCCCCTCAACATAAAAGAAGCAGGTAAAGCCGCTATAGATGATAATAAAACCAGGTACACTGCCAGTACCGGGATCAAGGAGCTGAAGCAGGCAGTAGCTGAAAAATTTAAAAAGGAAAACAACCTGGACTACGATATTGAAAATATCCTAATCGGAAATGGGGCCAAACATATCCTGGATGATATCATGAGGGTAATGCTGGATCCCGGGGATAAGGTAATAATACCCCGGCCTTACTGGGTAAGCTACAGCCAGCAGGTAATCTTGTCCGAGGGAATGCCCCTTTTGGTAGACTTCAACCAGGATTTAAAAATTAATTTGGAGAGCCTGAAAAATATCATCGATTCCAACCAACGGATAAAACTGTTTATACTAAACAGCCCCAATAATCCCACCGGGGCGGTTAATAGCCGGCAGGAGCTGGAAGAGATTGGCAAACTGTGTCTGGAAAATCAAATTATTATCATCTCTGATGAGGTATATGAAAAATTCTTGTATGGAAATACCCGGCACTACAGCTTGGCCTCTTTCAGCCCTGAACTGAAAGCAGCTACCATTACTTTAAACGCTGTGTCAAAGACCTATGCCATGACCGGATGGAGAATTGGGTATTGTGCAGCGGATAAAGAAATTATTGCCCAGATGACCAAGGTGCATGACCAGTCAACTTCAAATCCCTGCAGCATAGCCCAATGGGCCGCCATGGAAGCCTTACAGGGTGACCAGGATTCTGTTCAGCAGATGAAGGATGAATATGAAAAGAGGCGGGATTACATTTACCAGCGGCTTACTGCCATGGAAGGGATAAATTGTTCCCTGCCCGAAGGAGCTTTTTATATCTTTCCTGATGTATCCCCTCTTTATGGAAAAGATATAAAAAATTCTTTTGATTTTGCCCACCAGCTCCTGGAAAAAGCCTCGGTAGCAGTGGTACCGGGAGGAGCTTTTGGGGCTGATGATTATATCCGTATAAGCTATGCCACGGCATTGGATAAAATAGAAGAAGGCATGGATCGCATGGAAGTTTTTTGCCGGGAATTGATCTAAATTGATAACTGTAAAAATAGCAGGACCCAGCCAGGCACAGATTATAGTAGATTTTATACGCCGGTTGGCAGAATATGAAAAAAAACTGGATAAAGTAACCGTAACCAAAAAGGATATCCAACACTATATGTTTGAGCATAAGCTGGCAGAAGCAGCCATCGCCTATTGGAACCAAAAAGAGGTGGGCCTGGCTGTATTCTATCCCTGTTTCTCCACTTTCTCTGCCCGGCCCGGCTTGTACCTGGAAGATCTTTTTGTCCTGCCTGAATACAGAAACCGCCATGTGGGTAAAGCCTTGATGTCCTTCCTGGCCCAACAGGCAGTAAACAGGGGGTGCAGCCACCTGAAGTTCAGCGTACTTCACTGGAATAAAAAAGCCATAGGCTTCTACCAGGGTTTAGGGGCAGTCATAGAGGATGAGTGGCTGCATTACAACATACAGGGAGACCAGCTCCACCAGCTGGCCCGGGATTAACTGCCCTGGCTAATATAATCATAAAATCCCTTTATCCATAGCATACCTGCAGCGGCTCCGGGATCTTCTATTTCTGCTGCCCTCTGCTTATGGTACATGGCCTTGCCATGGGAAGGGCTCATATTTTTAGTAGATTCCAAGCCTTCCTTTGATTTCTGGTAAGCTTCAAAAAAAGCTTGCTTTAATCCTTCCCTTTTTTGGGCAGACTGTTTAAGGGATTGGGCTGCCGGATACAGGGAGTCAATAATGGTCCTGTCTCCCGGCTTGCTTTTCCCCCTATCCATTATGCCCTGTACGAAGGAATCCATCATATCTGCTAAAACAGGCAGGTCTGCCTGGTTTTTACCCATAGCTGATTTGCCAGCCCTCATCAGCCCGGTACCCATCAAGGTACCCATGGTCCCTGGAGAGGTGGAAGTTATGGCCATGGCAGCTTTTAGCAACAGCTGGCCTATATCTTCTTCCTGCAATCCCTTTAGTGTATCGGCAATATGGTTAAAACCCTTTTTCATGGTTATACCCAGGTCCCCGTCTCCCATCTCGGAATCCAGTTTAAATAAATATTGCTCATTTTCCAGCATCAGGTCCCTGACAGTTATTAGTATACTTTTTATATCCTCTGCGCTTAGTTTATCCATTTCCTGCTCTCTTTACCTATTTGATTTAAAATTGTTTGAAAAACGGCGTTTCTGCCGGAGCTGCCAGCAGCTCTTTTAGCTGCTGATCCAAGGGCAGCAAAGTTATAGACATGCCGGCCATTTCCAGGGAAGTGGCAAATTCATCTATATAAGGATTAAATACGGTTATGTTTTTATCTTTTAAAATAGAAAAAACCTTCCGGTACACCACATACAACTCTTCCCGGGGAGTAGCCCCTAAACCGTTTACCAAAACTGAAACCTGGTGACCTGAATTTAAATTCAAATCATCTAATATTGCCTCCATCATACTTTCGGTTATCTTATCTGCTGATTTTAGCTTATCCTTGCCCATTCCTGCTTCCCCGTGTATGCCTATGCCTATTTCCATTTGGCCTTCCTCCATCTGGAAAGTGGGTTTGCCTGCTTCCGGGATAATACAGGGGGATAATCCTACCCCCATGGTTCTCACTTTGGAGTTAACTTTTTGGGCCAGGTCCTTAACCTCTTTTAGGGTTGCTCCTTTCTGGGCATAAGCGGAAGCTATCTTATAAACAAAGAATAGCCCCGCTACTCCCCTCCTTTTTTCTTCCTGTCCCCGGGGAGCCGAAGCTACATCGTCAGTAACGATTACCTGTTCCACCGCTATGTCTTCCATTTCTGCCATTTCCCGGGCCATATCAAAATTCATCCTGTCCCCGCTGTAGTTTCCATAAACATAGAGGACACCGGCACCGGTATTAATATCACGGGTAATTTCCAGGATTTGGTTGGCGCTGGGAGAGGCAAATATGTCCCCCACTGCGCACCCATCCAACATACCCTCCCCTACATATCCTAAAAACAAGGGCAGGTGTCCTGATCCGCCTCCTGTAACCAAACCCACCTTATTGGCTTTCCTGGGCCTGGCATCTACTATACATCTGAGATCATCATTTAAACATTTTAATTGCTGGGGATAAGCAGCTAGTATTCCCTCCAACATCTGGTCCACAAATTTTTCAGGCTCATTTATGATTTTTTTCAATTTTCCTCCCTGGATAGTTAATATTCCTCTATTTTACAATTATTAACTTCGGTTCTCAACTTAACCCCGGCCGGCAGTTTTGAAACTTTTAAGCCCTAAACATTGAATAATAGAGGAGGTAATTATAAAATGGTAAAAAACAATACGGATTAAGAGTATGCATTATTTAAACATTAAAACCAGGAAATCTTCGTTTCTAATTGTAGCAGTAACCTATATCCTGGCTTTCCTGGCAGCAGTACTGGTATTTAGGCTTTTCCAATATTTACCCATGCTCTATTCTACTTTACTGGCTGATATAGCCGCCACCCTGGTAGTATGGGCCATAGGGATAATGTTTAAAAACTCCAGCCTTTATGATCCCTACTGGAGCGTAGCCCCCATAGCCATTATTGTATTCTGGCTATGGTCATCTCCTGCTGCTATTAATGCCGTACATCTGCTGTTTTTAGCAGCTATAATGATTTGGGGCATCAGGCTTACATTAAATTGGGCCTTTCGCTGGAAAGGACTGCACCATCAGGACTGGCGTTATACCCAGTTAAGGAAAAATGCACCCCAATGGTGGTTCTTTACTAACCTGTTTGGCATAAACCTAATGCCTACTTTGGTAGTATACCTGGCCTTGATACCTGCCTATTACGGCCTGCAGCATCATGGTCCGGTAACCATTATCACCAAGGCAGGTTACCTGTTATGCCTGGCTGCAGTATTGGTTCAAGCTACCTCTGACCGGCAAATGGACCTGTTTAAATTATCAGGCAAAGCCCCATCAGCCCATATAGACCGGGGACTGTGGAGGTATTCCAGACATCCCAATTATTTTGGCGAAGTCGCTTTCTGGTGGGGAATATGGTTAATGCAGGCTGGTACCCTTTATTTTCAATGGCCTACCCTGGCTGGACCGTTAGCGATGGCTATGCTGTTTATGTTTATCAGTATTCCCTTGATGGAAAAACATATTTTAAAAGCTAAACCCAATTATGCCCATTACCAGAAACAGGTGTCCATGATTATACCCTGGCCCCGATTTAGCCCACCCGAGCAGCAAAGCCAGGAAGGATA
>JAQVDY010000053.1 GCA_028698215.1 Actinomycetota bacterium
AATGAAAAACATTCTTATTATTTGCCCCACACTAAGGGACAGGCGGGAACTGGCCAGGCTGGGCAATAAGCACAATTTTATATTCACGGGGCCTGAAACCAGGGAAATACTGGAGAGTTTTCAACCGCTAGAGTTTATAGACCGTTTGTTAAAAGATATCAAGGGCAGAAAAATAGATGCAGTTATGGGTACCCATGATTACCCTGCCTCCCTGATAGCCAGTATTGTAGCTGAAAAGCTGGGCCTAAACGGGGTAAATACCAAAGCTAATTTCTTATGCCAGCATAAGTATTATTCCAGGAAGATTCAAACTGACTTGTTTGGTTCGGCGGTACCAGCTTTTAAATTGCTAAATCCATTAAAAGCAGGGGATATCCCTTTTGAGTTCCCCTTTTTTGTTAAACCGGTCAAATCCTTTTTTTCCATAATGGCTTGCATTATTAATAACCGCAGCCAGTTTCAAAAATACATGGAGGCCAGCCAGGAGCATATTAACAGGTTTGTTAAACCATTCAACCTGTTGGTAAAAAAATATTCTGACTTACCCCTGGATGCCAGCTATGTAATTGCCGAAGAGCTAAGGAAGGGCAAACAGGTGACCTTGGAAGGCTGTGTTTATAAGGGCAGGGTATATTTAATAGGTCTAACAGACTCAATAATGTATGGAAACACCTATAGTTTTAGGAGGTTTGATTATCCCAGCAGCGTGGATCCAGGGGTGCAAAGGCAAATGATGGAAATGGCTGCTGCCTGGTGCAGGCATATAAACTATGGCCAGGGCCTTTTCAATATGGAATTTTTCTATAATGCAGAAGACCGGGGTATCAGCATCATTGAGGTAAATCCCCGGATGTGTTCCCAGTTTGCTGATTTGGTAGAAAAGGTGCTAGGCATAAACACTTATCAGGTTCAGATGGACCTGGCTTTGGGATCAGAACCCGGCTACCTTAGCGGTAATGGTCTAAAAGGTGAATTCAGCATGGCTTCCAGCTATGTTTTAAGAAAATTCCGGGACCAGACTGCTGTAAAGGTTCCAGGGCCAGGCCTCATTAACCAAATATTGAGCCAAAAGAATTCTGCCAGAATTGAAATATATGCCCGCAGAGGGCAAGCTTTGTCCTCCTTTTGGCAGGATGCACACAGCTACCGGTATGGGGTAATAAATTTAGGAGGTAATTCCAGAAAGGACCTGGATGATGAATTCAGGCATGTCCTAAAAGCGCTTGATTTTAGATTCAAAAAAATTTAAAGTTGCCCCCTGGATATGCTTATAGGAATTTTATAAAAGTTTTAAAAATAGAGCTGTTTATATGGTAAAATTATTTTTATTTAAAACTTTTAAGGCTATGGTATTGTATGATTCTGCATTTTCCAGGAACTAAGGGGGAGATTGAAGAGAGCAGCCCCCATCATCAATACCATTCCTCTTTGGTAATAGAAGAAGGAAGTACCAGGGTTTTGATTGATTATGGACAAAAACATAATCCAAGCCTGGATTTACAATGGCCAAATTTAGATGCCATGCTGATCACTCATGCCCACCCTGATCATTATCTATGGACTTTGCAGGAAAATAATGCTGTAGAGATACCGGTATATGTTACCCGGGAAACTCTAGATTATGCTCCTTACAGGCCTCTGGATTACAGGATCATAGAGCCGGGCCGGAAATTTTTCATAAAGGATTTAGAGCTAACCGCCTACAGGGTTATACATTCCTTGAGATGCCCGGCGGTTTGCTATAAAGCTAAGGGGAAAGAGACAATATTATATGCCCCGGATATAGTTGATACTGAAATAGATAAATCCATGGTTTTTGCCTTCTTAAATGTATTAATCGCAGATGGTTCCAGCCTTAATATAAATATGGTCAGGAGAAAAGATGAAAAGATTTACGGGCATGCCATGGTTAAGACTATTATCAACTGGTGTAAAAAGTATGGCCTGGCCCACCTGATAGTTACCCACTGCGGAAAGCAGATACTAAAAATGGGCGGGGAAAAGCTTAAAGAAATACTTACCCGGTACGGGGAAGGTAAAGTGGAAGTGGAAGTGGCCTTTGACGGATGGGTTAAAAATGTTCAGGATTATAAATAACAGGAAAACAAGATATGGACTTTCAAAATTTTAAAACCAATGATAACAAGAGTTTGGTGCAGGCAGTTATTGATGAAATAGTGTACCGGATAAAGAAAGGGGAGCTAAAACCGGGAGACAAAATTGATTCCCAGAGAGAGTTGGCCAAAAAACTGAATGTGGCCCGCAGCTGCGTCCGGGAAGCTATACAGGCTTTAAGCCTGGCTAAAATCATAGAGGTAAGGCAGGGTAAGGGAGCTTTTGTCTCTCCCATCTCATTAAATTCCATACTAAATCCGGTAAACATGAATGTACTTATGAGTAGGCCGGAGCTGCAGGACCTGCTTAAAGTAAGGATGATACTGGAAACGGCAGCAATAAGGGAAGCGGTTAAAAATATTAGCCAGCCGGACCTTAAAACATTAAAAAAACATATGGACCAGTCCCGGGAGTATCTGCAGAAAGGTAAATATGACCAGTACTATGTCCAAGATTATGAGTTTCACCGTACCATCGTAAGGTGCAGCCGGAATAATGTTCTTTCCAGCATTTTTAATTTTATTTTTGATTTGCTGATACAGGGAATGAAGACTATCTCCAAAGTACCCGGGTCTCCCGGAAGAGGGCTTAAGTGGCATAATGAGATATACCGGAAGATGAAAGATATGGATATCGAGGGTTCCCAGGAAGCTATGCGCAATCATATCCGTCAGGTTATGGAAGACTATAATAAATTAGAAAATTAATTTAGGGGGTAAGCTTTGAAGACTATTCTATGTTATGGCGATTCTAATACTTATGGTTGCAAACCTATAGGGTTTGATCAACTGGAACAGGGAATAATAGCCTCAGACTACCGTTATGGCCCCCAGCAAAGGTGGCCGGGAGTTTTGCAGAAAGAATTGGGTACTAATTACCATATTATAGAAGAGGGCCTCAATGGAAGGACTACCGTATTTGACGATCCGGTAGAAGGCATTTATAAAAATGGTATAAGGTATCTGCCAGCCTGTTTAGAATCCCATGCTCCCCTGGATGTGGTAATAATTATGCTGGGCACCAATGACTTGAAGAAAAAATTTTCAGCTTCTGCCTTTGATGTAGCATTGGGGCTGGGCCAGCTGGTATCCCTTGTCAAGGGCAGCGGCGCAGGGCCGGGGGGCAGCAGTCCCCAAGTATTGATGCTATGCCCTCCTCCTGTAGGCAAATTGACCCAATTTGCCCTTTTGTTTGAAGGGGCAGAACAAAAATCCAAGCAGCTGGCTGGATTTACCCGTAAGGTGGCACGGCAGTCAAGTTGTCATTTTATGGAAGTAGCCCAGGTAATTATGCCCAGCGGCATAGACGGCATTCATTATGAAGAAGAAAGCCATTATAAATTAGGGGTAGCGGTAGCTGAGTATATAAAAAACAATATTTCTTAAGGCTGAATATTAGTAAGGAAGGGAGAGAGAATGGAGGAAGAAAAAAATCAAGGCAAAAATGTAGGAGCCAGTTTCGGAGACATGGTTAAGGAATTCGGGGAAGCGGTATCCAAAATATTTAATGATCCTGAGCTTAAAAAGAAAGCTAAAGAGTTTGGAGAAAGCGCTACTGAATCAGCCAAGGCTTTTGGAGAACGGTTCAAGGATGAAGAGGTTAAAGCCAAGTTTAGGGAAGTAGGCAATGCTGCTAAAAAATTTGGGGAAAGTGTAAGCGAAACTTTCAAGGAGGATAAAAATTCTTATAGCCAGGATAAGAAAACCGAAAAAAAAAATCTAGAACCAGAAGCCAGCAGGGGTAGCAGGCTGGCTGGCTACAGTGTTTCTATTGCCTGGAATATAATATTCTTAATATTTTTTAATTTTTTCTACCAGTACGTAGCTTTTTACCAGTTTGATTCTGGTACGCAGATGTGGGCCCGGTACCCTGTACTTACTGATGATTTTGTCATGTGGCTTCCCATATTTACAGTTTCAGTCGCTGTGTCTATTGCCGGAAACATATTAATGATTATATTGGACCATTACTATGTCAGGAAGATAGTAAATATAATTATGAATATTTTTGGTATTGCTGCCATAGGGACCCTTCTGTCTATCTTTCCTTTTGACTTTAGTGGTATACCGGTAGCAAATATGGGCAATATCCTGTATCCGCTAGTAATGGTGGTACTGATTATAATACTGGTAGGATTGGCTATATCGGTAATAGTCAATCTGGTAAAACTAATAGTATTTATGGTGAAAAAAGAAATATAAG
>JAQVDY010000054.1 GCA_028698215.1 Actinomycetota bacterium
ATTTAAAAAGGTAGAGGGACAGCTTATCCAGGTTGCCCGGCTCAAAACAGAAAAACAGAAACTACCCCAGTCTGTTCTTAATTTAAATACAAGCCGTTGGAGCCAAACCTATAAGATTAACGGCGATTACCAGGGGGCGGGATTCGTAGACCTGGATATACCAGCCCTGGAACAGGATACTCCCTGCCGGGCAGAGCTAAATACCGGGACTGAAACCATAAAGAAAGAGTTGGTCTTAAAAGCCCGGAGAAGATGGGAGATCCATGTACAAAATTTTACCCATACTGATATTGGATATACTGATCTTCCCAGCAGGGTGGCCCGGGGTTATCAGGAATCCATGCGAAACATTATTGACTTCTGTAAGGAAACAGAGAACTTTGACCAGGATAGCCAATACCGGTGGAATGTGGAAACCGGTTACTGGTTGGAGCAGGCTATTAGTAATTTGGATAAGGCTGACCTGGAGCAGGTAAAAAAACTTACTGCCCGGGGAAGGATAGAGATTGCGCCCCTATATGTAGCCCACACTTCTGAATTTAACGATGAAGAAACTTTAATCAGGAGCCTTTACTTTGCTTTCTGGTTTGCAGATCAATGCGGGGTAAGCATAAAATCAGCCATGGCCAGCGACGTTACCGGCCAGCCCTGGATGCTGGCCCAGATACTTCCCCGGGCCGGGGTAAAATATTTTTCTACTGCAGTAAATGCTACCTTGGCCAAAGCCCTCAAGCTTCCCCGGCCTTTTTACTGGGAAGCCCAGGACGGATCCAGGATCATGGTTTTAGATACTGATGAGCGCCAGGCCTATCAGGAAGGGGTAATGGTGGGGCTGACCGACAGCTACGAGAGAGTGCTGGATAAACTGCCCCAGTATTTATATGACCTGGAAACTGAGCAAAGTTACGGGTTTGACCTGCTGGCCTTAAGGGCGCCAGGTTACCCGGGGGATAACACCAGGCCCAATGTAAAGGTAAGTTATATCGTTAGGGACTGGAACCAGAAGTGGGAGTACCCCCAGCTTAAAATATCCACCTATACCCAGTTTTTTGAAAAGTTTGAACAAAAATACGGCCAGCAGTTAAACACCTATAAGGGGGCATGGCCGGATTGGTGGGTAAACTATCACGGTGCTTCCGCCTTTGAAACCGGAGTTAACCGGCATACCCATGCCGATATCATTGCTGCCGAGAGGTTATCGGTGGTAGCTGATGCCAAAAAACTGTTAGACCAGTACCCTAACCTCAAGCTGGATTATATCTATAAGAAAATGTTCCTGGCAGATGAAGCTGACTGGAGCTCTTATTTAAGTGTAGCAGAACCGGACAGCCTGCAGAGCAGGGGACAAAGGGTGGAAGAGGCTGCATTTGTTTACCAGGCTGCCATTGAAGCCGAGGAAGTCAAAGAAAAAGCTGTAGGGTCCCTAACTGGCCTAGCAAGGGTGGACAGTGAATACGCTATAGTTGTATTTAACAGCCTGGGCCAGGAAAGGTCGGAGATAGTAGAGGCGGCTATCCCTAAAAAGCTGGCCGGGCAAGGATATAAAGTGCTGGATTCAGTCACCGGGAAACGGTTGCCGGTTCAAATAATAGAAACCACTGCCCATGATTTTCAGACCGGGTGTTTCAGGATAGCTTTCAAGGCTGGGGACGTTCCTCCATTAGGCTTTAAGGTGTTTAACCTGGTACCGGAAGGGAGCTGGAACCAAGGCCAAAAGGAAGACTGTAAGGGGGTATTGGAAAACGACTTTTACCGGCTAAGCTTTGATCCCCGAACCGGGGAGGTAGCTGAGCTCTATGACCAGGCGCTTAACTACCAGCTTATAGATAAGGGCAGCAATTTTAAGTTTAACCAGCTGGTTTATGAGACTACGGTAGAACCCAGGGTGGTGGATTTAAGCGAACATGACAAATTCTCGCATGAAGCTTTGTACCTGCAGCCTTATTTTAGAAAACTGCACAAGGAATTTTATGACTACCCCCCTTTGGGCACCAAATTTAAAAGATATATTGCCCAGGATCAGAAAATATTAAAGGTAGCCAGGGGAGAGGTATACACTGAGATTCTTACCCAGGGTAATACCTATATGTGCCCGGTAATAAAAAGCCATATTTTGCTGAATAATACAGAAAAGCAGGTACTGGTAAAAAATTACCTGGAAAAACATGAAACTTTGGATGTGGAAGCAGTATATTATGCTTTTCCCTTCGGCCTGAGACAACCCAGGTTTTTAATAAACTGCCATGCCGGCTACTATCAGCCGGAAGAAGGACAGCTTCCCGGTTCATCCAAGGATTGGCAATGTGTCCAGAAATACGTGGATATCAGTAATTCAGAAATAGATATAATGTGGTCTCCGCTGCAGGCTCCTCTGGTGCAGTTGGGAGATATAAATACGGGCAAATGGCTGGATAAGCTCCAGCTGGATAAAGCCCATATATATTCTTTTGCCCTAAATAACCACTGGTGGACCAATTCTCCGGCCAGCCAGGGAGGAAGGTTCTGGTTTGATTACAGTATTACCAGCAGGCCTGCACCTTTTGACCCCGGGGCTGCCTATGATTTCGGCTGGGCTTTCAATACTCCTATGGAAACCCGGTTTATCCAGGAATACAGGCCAGAAGGAGTTGCCGAATTCAGCTTCATGAAAAAGCTTCCGGATAATATAAAATTGTTGGGCTTTAAAAAGGCAGAACAGCAGGATGACTTTATTGTGCGGCTGGTGGAAGTAGCTGGAAGCAAAACCGAAGTAAAGCTAAAGATGGGAGAAAAACCAATTAAGGATTGCCAGCTGTCTAACCCGGTGGAAAAGGATATTCAGCCACTGGCAGTAAACCAGGGTTTGGTACAACTAGAGATAGGGGGCCATCAGGTAGTTACTTTAAGATTAAAATTCTAGCAGGAGCGCTTTTATGAAAATGAGCGACAGGGCTAAACTAAACACCCGGAAGGGAATTCTATTTGCCATAATATTGATATTAGTATTCCTGTGGCTATTGCCCATATTGTTTTTGTTGTTGATTTCTTTTAAGACCTCTGGTGATTATGCAGTTAGCCAACTATGGGAATTGCCCCAGAAGTTCGCCTTTTTCTCCAATATAAGATACGTTTTGATAGAAACCAACCTGATACGGCCGTTTCTAAACAGCTTGATGTATGCAGTAATTAGCAGCCTTATTGCTATCTTTTTTTCTTCACTGGCTGCTTACGGTATCACCAAGCTTAAGATAAAGGGATCCTTTATCATATTCATACTAATTTGGAGCGGTATGATCTTTCCTGTACAGATTTATTTGATTCCTTTATATAAGGCCTACCTTACTATTAACCTTTATAATACTCAGATAGGCATGATACTCATATATACTGCTATTATCATACCTTTCTGTGTGTTTGTATTCAGGAATTATTTTCTTACCCTTCCGGATGATTTTCAGGAAGCGGCCAAGATTGATGGCTGCAGCAATTTCCAAATCTATGCCCGGATGCTGTTGCCCAATTCCCTGGGGCCCATTGCCATATTATTTTTGTTTCAGGGAAGCTTTATCTGGAATGACCTGATATTGGGCATGGCCCTGTCCAGCAGCAATGACGTAAGGCCGGTAATGAATTCCCTGGCCTTGCTTAATGCAGTTTATTCCGGAACCAATGTGCCAGCGGTAATGGCCGGAAGCTTAATCAGCAGTTTGCCGATCATCATCTTATATCTGGCCCTGCAGAAATATTTTATACAGGGTTTAAGAATCCAGGCAGCAGGAAGATGATGAGGGATATAAGCCCAAAGGGCTTTTTATGAAACAACACAAATTAAATA
>JAQVDY010000055.1 GCA_028698215.1 Actinomycetota bacterium
TTAGACCTCTAAGTCATCCAGAACAAAGCTGATCTTCAACAATACCCTATACTCTGTTACCTGGCCCTGGTCGTCCACTTTTACTTCAAAATCCTTTACCCAGGCAGATTTTACATGCCTTAAGGTCTTGGTGGAGCGCATTATTCCCTGCTGGATAGCATCCTCAAAACTCTTGGTAGATGAAGATTTAAGCTCGGTGATTTTTACCAGTACCATCTCATTTTCCCCCTTGTAGCAATATTGATTATTACACCTATATTTTACTCCTATAAAACAGGAAAGAAAATTAGATAAACATTACATAGAAACCAGGGAAAATATAGCTTAAGCCGCTATATCATTCCTGTTCCACCACCAGGTGGAAGAATCATAAATATGTTCTAAGGCATTCTTTAGGTAGGATATGTACCAGGCCGGAGCCCCGATACCATAACAGGTTTCAAGCTCTTGCTGCAAAGCAAGTCTCTCGTAATCGGCAATACCCATGGAATCAGCAAGGTCCCGGTTAGCCAAATGGTTTAACTCATGGGACAAGGTGGCCGCTATAATTAAATTTTTATCATCGCCAAAACCGGAAAAGGAATTAAGATCTAGGTATATAATCATCTTATCAATATCAGCCATGGCAGAAGCCGAATATCCTGACAGGTCTCTTTCCACTATCCTGGACACCAAAGCCAGCTGGCTGTAGGCAGGGGGATAACCGGTTTTAAGAATCCCTGTTACCTGCCCTATAGTGGCCTTAAAGCTGTCAGAACCGGAGATGCTTACAGCAATACGTCCTGCATCTGTTTGGCTAATAGAGCCTGCTGAGCCGGCTTCAATCCCGTATTGCTGGCACAGCCGGGCAAATTCTACTGAATTTATAAAGCCAGTCAGTACAAACTGCCTGCCTCTTCCTGATTGCAGCTGTCCCAGCCATCCGGCATAACCTTCCATATCAGGGGGGCGGTTAAAAAAAGCAGCATAGAGTATTTCCAGGTATTGGGCATCAGTAGTATTCTTGGCTAAAAATTCATCTGAGAATATAAAGCGCTGGGCAACATCTGCCCCGGTTAAGGTACCCTGCTGAAGGTGGCTGACCCAGTTATCCAAGCCGGCACTATCCGGCTGCCGGTCCAGGCATAGGTTATAGAACCTGGTAACAAAAGCTTCTATCCCGCTGTCCTGTGCGGCCAGCGGCAAGGGAGCGGAAAAAAGAACCAGCACTGCTGCAACTACTACTGCAACGGCTTTAATATTTAATCTATTCATATAATTCTTAGCCTAACTTTTTTACTGAATTATAGCAGTACCAGCCAGCCTTGGCTAAACATTATTTTTTATGGGCTAAAAGTATCAGTCCTTGCCTAAAAAGTTACCGGTATAAATGGTTTAGCCCTTTTGCTTACCTTACCAGTACCGAAGCCAGGTTATTATAAACCGTATTGGCTACCACACTGGATCCCTGGGATGAATAATGGCACCAGTCAGACAGGTTGGCAGAAATATTTCCGCTTAAAGGACCGTGCACATCGATCAGCCTTACCCCTCGTTCGGAAGCTATCTCATGCACCTTGCCTACATAGCTCATGTAATCAGACTTGGTAGGAAATTCATTGGTTTTAATGGGCCCAAAATTCTGTAAAAATACAATAGCCCCAGTAGCCTTGGCCTTGTCTGTCAACTTGCTCAGGTACTTATCAAAAGTGCTCAGCCCGTTACCGGCATCATTGGTACCATAGGCAATAACAATAATCTGGGGGTTATGCACCGCTACCGTGGATTCAAACCGTCCATACCCTCCTGCTGCCGTCTCCCCATTTTGGGCACTGGCTACCACATTGAAATTTGCTCCGGGATAATTCTGCCTCAGCAGCTGGGCTAATTTGGGTACCCAGTCAGATTTTACAATCAAAGAATCGCCCATGCACACTACATTAATAGTGCCGCTGGCCTTAATGGTGGCAGGCGCAGCAGAGGTGCCGCTGCTGCCTCCGCTGTCCCTGCTGCCGCTGGCTTTGATGGAGCCAGGCCTTATACCGTATTGGGCGCACAGGGCTTCAAATTCCCTGGAGTTTACAAAACCGGCCAATACAAAACTTCTGCTCTGCCCCCGGTTTAGCTGTCCCAGCCAGCCGGCATAACCTTCCATGTCTGGGGGCCGGTTAAAGAAGGCTTTATACATAACCTGTAAAAACTGTTCATTGGAAGTATTCTTGGCTAAAAATTCCTTGGAGAATATAAATCTTTCCGCTACATCTGCTCCTGCCAGGTAGCCAGAATTAAGATGCCCTACCCAATTAGCCAGGCCGTCGGGGTCCGGCTGCCGGTCCAAACACTGCTGGTAAAACCTGGTAACAAAAGCTTCTACCCCTGAATCAGCAAAAGCTAGGCTGGGAATAGATAATGATATGAGCATTATCACCGAAAAAATTATGGCAAAAACCTTTACCCTTTTAGCCATGGCCCCTCTTTTCCTTAAAATATTTGATTTTTTTATATGTAAAACAGTTATTTTAATTCTATTAAAAATAATAGTTTTGTCCAGAGAAAGATAAGCTTTTTGCTTTATTTTAAAAAATCCCCAAATAATACAAAGCTATACCTGCCCCTGCTGAGCCCAGCAGCAGAAAAATAGGGTTTACCTTAACCGTAAGCAGCAGCACCAGGCTTACGGCCATAATGGCCAAACTGGCCACATCCCATGACCCCCAGCCAACTGGCCCCAAAAATAAAATATTTCTGCCCACAAATACCGCTGCCGCTATAATTAAGGCCAGCACCACCGGCTTAATGCCCCATAGAAGCCTTTTGACCAGGGGATGGGAACGGAACCGGTACAGCAGCCGGGCAGTGGCGGCAATCAATATAAAAGAGGGAAGCACCACTCCCAGGGTAGCTGCCGCCGCGCCCCCTATGCCAGCAGTATTATAGCCGGCAAGGGTAGCCGTATTTACGGCAATAGGGCCCGGGGTCATCTCAGATATGGATATTATGCGGACAAATTCCTGGGCAGAAAACCAGCCATTGGCTACCAGCTCCCTTTCTATTAGGGGAATCATGCCATAGCCTCCCCCGAAACTAAACAGCCCTATCTTAAAAAAAGAAATAAACAGCTGCAAATAAATCATTGCTTTCTCCTTTGCAGCAAATTTATGCCGTAAATTGCCAGCCCTATTACCAGGCCCATGATAATGATATAGATGGGATGTATATTCAACCAGAAAAGAAGGGCTAAAGCTGCCAGGGCAATAATTACACATATTATGCCTTTCAAGGCACTTTTGCCCACCCTTAATGCAGCCACTATAAGCAGGGCCACCACACAAGCTCCAATGCCTTTTAAAGCCGCCTGTACTACTGGCAGGTCAATAAAGTAGCTAAACACGGTACCCACTAAAATCATGATGGTAAAGGAGGGGAGCACCACTCCCAGGGTGGCCAGGGCTGACCCCCCATATCCGGCTACCCTGTAGCCTACAATAGTAGCTGAATTAATGGCTACCGCTCCCGGAAAAGACTGGCTGATGGCCAGTATGTCACACATATCCTCATAGCAAATCCAGCGCTTTTTGTCCACTATTTCCCTTTCTATTAAGGG
>JAQVDY010000056.1 GCA_028698215.1 Actinomycetota bacterium
GACCTTAAGGCATGTAAAATCTGCCTGGGTAAAGGATTTTGAAGTAAAAGTGGACGACCAGGGCCAGGTAACAGAGTATAGGGTATTGTTGAAGATCAGCTTTGTTCTGGATGACTTAGAGGTCTAAGCTGATAGTTAGCAGTTAATTTAATTGAAGATAGAATTTGTCTATTTTAAACCTTGTATGATATATTAGTCCTACTTAATATATTTACCCAAAGGAAGCTATTTGAATTCCAGGGATTTGCAGCAGAGGCTCAAGGTGGTAAACAGTGTAGCCCCTATCCGTATTTGTGATAATGGCGGTTGGACGGATACCTGGTTTGCCGAACACGGCAAGATTTTCAATATAGGAGTCTATCCTTATGTTGAAACCCAGATTGAGGTTTTCCCCCTGGATTCAAGAAGGGACCGCATTACCCTTTATGCGGAAAATTATGGCGAACGTTATATAGTGAAACCCAACTCTGTTGGCTGGGACCGGCATCCGCTACTGGAAGCAGCCATAGAGTACATGAATATACCTAAAGATTTAGCGCTGCAAATCTCTATTTATTCCGAAGCTCCAGCTGGATGCTCAACCGGTACTTCAGCGGCAGTAAGCGTGGCTTTGATTGGAGCCCTGGATTGCCTGAGTTATGGAAAAATGACTCCCCATGAGGTGGCTTATGCCGCCCATAAGGTGGAAACAGATCTGCTTCACCTGCAATCAGGCATACAGGATCAGCTTTGTTCTGCCTATGGGGGTATTAACTTCATTGAAATGTATAATTATCCTTATGCTACTGTATCCCAGATAAGTATTCCTAACTCCATATGGTGGGAGCTGGAAAGACGGCTGGTGTTGATCTTTATGGGTAAATCCCATAAGTCTTCTGAAGTGCATGAAAAAGTAATAGCTGATTTGGAGGATGAGGGACCGGAAAGCCCCCGGCTGGAAAAATTAAGGAAAACAGCGGAGCTTTCCCGCGATGCCCTTTATGCCGGGGATTTTGATGCTTTGGGCCAAGCCATGATTTACAATACCGAGGCCCAGAAAGAGTTAAGTTCAGCTCTTATAAGTGATAGTATTTTAGAGATTATCGGAATTGCCAAGGAAAGCGGTGCTATTGGCTGGAAGGTAAATGGAGCAGGGGGAGAAGGCGGATCGCTTACTTTATTATGTGGAGAAAAATCAAGCCAGAAAAGGTATATGCTAAAGGAAATTGAAAAAGCAAATCCCTTGTATAGGAATATACCCCTATATTTAAGCCGTTACGGGCTGCGTACCTGGGAGACCTAACAGGACCAAAATACAGAAAGACCTAAGTATGATACAATCCCAACACCCTATAAAAGCAGTAATTTTTGATATGGGAAACGTGATATTAAAAGTGGACCATATGGTGGCCTGCCGGAAATTTGCCCAGTTCAGCCCTTTTTCCAAGGAAGTTATTTATTCCAAATTAATTGGTACCAAACTGGAGGACAGTTTTGAAAGGGGATTTATTGAGCCTGAGCCTTTTTATGAAGCTACTGCTAAAAAGATAGGGGTAGATATTTCCTTTGCCCAGTTCAGTGCTATTTTTAATGATGTCTTTTTTGATCATGACGGAATGCCAGAGGTGTTGCTGCAGGTCAAAAAGAGGGTGAAAGTTTTGGCTTTATCCAATACCAATTACCTGCACTATCGGTGGGTGGAGAAAAAGTTTAAGGTAATGGATAATTTTGAACAAAAAGTGCTGTCCTTTGAAATGGGATACCGCAAGCCTGAACCGGAGATTTACATGAAGGCATTAGACATACTGCAATGCCGCCCGGAAGAAACAGTCTACATAGATGATGTTGAAGATTTTGTAAAGGGAGCCCGGAATTTGGGCTTAAACGGCATTGTGTTTAAATCCTATGAATATTTTAAGTCTGAACTTTTAAAATTCATGGGCGGCCTCCCCCTTTAACTGGCCATATACCCCCAAGGAAAAGTTTATAATTACTTTCCTAATTGATGCTATTTTTAATAATCTTTTATCTACGGCAGGTTTAAGATTGTTAACTGGCTGATTTCAAATTATACTTGGCTTTATATGGTTAAGCTTCAAAAAATAATAAACATAGCTAAAGGATTGTCGCATTCGGGGAGCAGCCTTTCCGGCAAAGCGGCCAAGGGGACTTTCTGGGTTTTCTTTATTAGGATAGTTGACCGGTTATTTAAGCTGGTAAGGCTGGTCATTTTAGCCCGGATTCTTTCCCCCAATGACTTTGGAGTATTTGGAGTAGCGCTCCTGGTTTTATCTATCCTGGAATCATTTACTAATACCGGTTATTCCCAAGCCTTAATCCATAGCAGGAAAGAAACCAGGCCTTACTTAAATACTGCCTGGACCATGGGATTAATCAGAAGCCTGGTAATTGCAGTGGCTATTTTCTTTTTAGCCAAGCCAGCCTCACTTTTATTTTCTGCTCCCAATGCCGAGAATATTATAAGGGTTATGGGAATAGCAGTGCTAATCCAAGGTTTTAATAATATTGCCATATTATACCTTCACAAGGAATTGGAATTTAAAAAGGTGTTCAAATACCAATTCCTGGGTACCTTGATAGATTTTATTGTTACAGTGGTAGCAGTATTTTTATTAAGAAATGTATGGGCCCTGGTATTGGGCCTTTTAGCTGGTAATTTAACCAAATGTATTATGTCTTACATAATTGAGCCCTACCGGCCAAGAATACAAATTATTGCCAGCCAGACCAAGGAGCTGTTTTCTTACGGCAAGTGGATTACCGTATCGGGAATATTAATTTTCTTAATTATCCAGGGAGATGACATATTAGTAGGAATAATGCTGGGCGCTGCCATGCTGGGGTTCTACCAGATGGCTTACCGTATTTCCAATATACCGGCTACAGAAATTACTAATGTTATCTCCAGGGTTGGCTTTCCCCTGTATGCCAAGCTGCAGTCAGAGCCGGAAAGGTTAAGGTCTGCTTATAGTAAGGTGCTGCAATTGGTATCATTTATTACTTTCCCCATCTCTGCTGTTATTCTGGTAATGGCTCCACAATTTGTGCATATATTTTTAGGGGATAAGTGGATAGCCATTGTGCCGGTTATACAGGTTTTAGTGCTGGCCGGCCTGGCCAGGTCTATGTTTACTACCATGATTCCCTTGTTTGCTGCTATTGGCAAACCCAAGATAGAAACCAGGTGGCAGGTAGTAAGGTTTCTAGTAATAGCTGCATTGGTTTATCCCTTGACTTATAAATATGGGATTATGGGCACATCTATAGCTGTTTTTAGCGGGGTGCTGGTGGCATCAATAGGCTTCTTTGTTCAGACTATAAAAGTGCTTAAATTGCCAATTCGCAGTGTATTAAAGATCATAGGCCTGCCCTTAATAGGAGGAGTAATTATGGTATTGGCTGCCTATGGGTTTAAATTGGTGCTAGATACTTACACGGCGGCTGGATTCATAGCTATATTGGCCATAATTATTTTCATATTTATAGTTATGAATTATCTATATAATAGATTTCTGGGCTACCAT
>JAQVDY010000057.1 GCA_028698215.1 Actinomycetota bacterium
CAATTGTAGCTATGCCGGTAGACCTCATGGCTCCAAAATCAATAGGTACACGGTCTGCTTCCTTATGGCTAATGGCCAGGCGAACCCTTTCCCTGGAATTGTATCGCTCTTTCATGGTCTAGCTCCTTTTACTAACCAGTTTTATATATATTAATCTCCGGGTGCAGTCAGCACCATTCCGGAAATGAAGTATCTTCTTAGCAGTATGAACAGAACTATGGTAGGAAGGGAAGTAAATATTACTCCGCTCATGATATAAGGTATTATTCCCCCGCTTACTCCAGACATGGAAGCCAGTGAAACCATAACCGGCCTGGCATTACCGGTCCGGGTAAGCACCATGCCAAACAGCAGGTCATTCCAGATCCAGGTCATTTGGAACAAGGCCACTACTGCTGTAGGGGCCACCGACTGGGGTAAAAAGATATGTAAATAGAGCTGGAAGGCATTGCAGCCGTCAATATTGGCAGCATCCTCAATTTCTTTGGGTATGGTGGTATAAAAGCCCCTGTATACAAACAGGCTGAATGGTATACAAAGGGCAGAATAAACAAGTATCATCCCTATCTTGCTGTCATATAAGCCAATATTGTTAAAAATCCGGTAAAGAGGAATCAAATACATCTGAAAGGGAAACAGGGTACCGGAATAAATTATTAGAAACAGGGGAAAATTGAACCTGGGCCTTAACCTGATAATGCTGAAACCGGCCATAGAGGCTGTAATAATGGCAATAATCCCTCCGCTAATGGCATAGATAAAGGAGTTAAGGAAATGCTCATGGAGTTTCCACTGCTTAATAGCCATTTGAAAGTTTTCAACAAAAGCTATTTTAGTAGGAAACTGGAAAAAAGAAGTAGAATTAAACTCCTGCGGACTTTTTAGGGCAGCCATTATAATAGCAAACACCGGCAGCAGCCATGCTATTACCAACAATACCAGGACTGTGTATGTTATTATCTTTCGAAGTTTTTCCATGGTCTTCTTTTACTCCTCTAGTAGTATAACAAATCCTTTTTGAGCATACTTCTCAAATAGAAAGCTGATACCGCAACCACAACAATGGAAAGCACTATGGATACCGCAGCCCCATATCCCATATTGGACATGGTAAAGGTCTCCCTGAACATGGTCACTGCCAGAGTTTCAGAAGACCGGTAAGGCCCTCCCCTGGTCATTACATATATCAAATCAAACACTTTAAATGAATTGGCTGTAGCCATAACCACTACTACCGTGGTGATAGGCCTCAGCATAGGAAAAGTAACATGTATAAAGGTCTGCCACTTGCTGGCCCCCTCAATCATGGCTGCTTCTGTCTGCTCCACCGGTATGGCGGTCAAGCCCATCAAAAACAATACCATATTCACTCCCAGCTGCTGCCAGGTCCAGGTTATAAGCAGGGAGAAAGTATTTAAGGGAACATTTACCAGCCAGGACACCTTGTCCAGGCCTATAAGGTTAAATATCTCATTTAGTACTCCCACCTGCCGGCTGTACATATAGTTCCAGATTATACCGGTAGCTACAAATGATATGGTAATGGGGATATAAAATATTGATTTAAAAAAATTACCAAACTTAAGGCCGCGTAAAAAAACGGCAATAAGCAAACCGCCAAATACAGGAAATATAAGGGTAAATATTACCCATAGGATGGTATTCCTGAATGAAATTAAAAAATTGGAATCTTTAAAGAGTTGAATATAATTGCTGAAACCGGTAAATACCGGCTGGGATATTCCGTCCCAATTAAAAAAACTGTAGTAAATGTTTTGAAACATGGGCACCAATAAGAATATTACTACCAGTAGAAAAGCTGGTGCTATAAAAAGGTAACTTACTAACCTGCTATGATTTTTCATAAACCAGTCCCCGCCAAACAAAGTTTTCAAAGGGAGGGCAGCCTGGGGCTGCCCTCCTGTGTTTTAACTTTATTGCTGCCAGTAATTGTCAGCAATAGTATCTAGTTCTTGCAGTATTCTATCCAGCTGATCAGGATTGGTAATAAATTCAGCAAATTTATCTACTGCTTCCTCACATATAGGTGTAGGAGTAGCTTCCCAGTACCGGTTAAGGATCCTGTAACCATTGTTTATAATGGTATCAGCTACCTTTACTTTAACCTCAGGCAGGAAATCAGTACCGGATTGAGTATTGGAAGGATAAGACCTGTTCTGGCTGGCAAATATCTCATTGCCTTCCGGGCTCATCAGGTAGTCTACCACCTGAAGCGTTGCTTCCAGGTTCTGAGAATTGGCACTAACTGCTATAGGCGACATTTCCAGCACTACATTCAAGCCAGCATCAGGATTATGGGATGGCAGTATGAAGGAATCAATTTTCTCCTCAGGTACGCCATTGGCTACAAAAACTGACTCATAGTACCAGGTTCCACAAAGAACCATACCTACTTCTTCTTCATTGAACATAACCGCTGCATCTACAAACAGGTCTATGCCTGGATCGGTGAAGTAGCCGGCTTCTATCATGGATTTCCATACCTCAAAAGCCTCTTTTACTTCCGGATCGCTGTATTTAGCCTTACCTTCACACAGGTCTACGTAAAGATCCGGGTCCTGGCCAATTATCATCTCTTCAAACCAGATGAAGGTCGGCCAACGGGCCTGTACGGTCTGGGCTATAGGTGTTATGCCGTTTTCCAGCAAGGTGTCGCATATAGCTGTAAACTGGTCCCAAGTCTCCGGTTCTTCCAGTCCCAGCCTGTCAAATACTTCCTTGTTATACCATACCGGCCAGTACTCCTGGGTGTAGGAAAATCCATAGGCTTTTCCGTCAAAGGTAAAGCCGTCAATCAAACCTTGAGAATACTCATCTTTATGTTTTTCCCAAAGGTCAGTGGTTTCTGCCAGAAGACCCTGGTCTATAAGCTCTTTCATCCGGTAAGTGGACCACCAGGTAAACAAGTCTGGTGCTTCCTCTGTAGGAAGGGCAGCCCTAACTGTGGAAATAAATACATCAGTGGTAGGATAAGGAATAGGCTCAATGCCTATGCCAAACATCTCCTGGGTTTTAGCTCCCATTTCTTCAAAATAAGGCTGGTAATTGGGGTTTCCACCCTTGTCATGCATCAGGGTTATAACTGTACCTTCATAGGATAACTCTTCTTCTGCTTCCTCCACTGCTTCTTCTGCAGCTTCCTGGACTTCTTCTGCTGCCTGCTCAGTTTCCTCAACTGCCTCTTCTACTGCTTCCTCTACCGCTTGACCGGTTTCCTGGGCACAGCCGGCAGCACCAAATACAACTGAGACTCCTATAACCAATATTAAGGCAATTATGCCTGTCATTAGCTTCTTACTGTTCATTGGACCTCCTTTTAGTGATTTGGATAAATGGTTTTTTCGGCTTGCACCTCCTTTAGATTTATAAGATTAAATTATTTGAACATCTGAACAATTAATTATATATGGTATCGATTTCAATACTAAAATCAATTATGCCTTTTGTCAAGATTTTT
>JAQVDY010000058.1 GCA_028698215.1 Actinomycetota bacterium
GCAGGGGAAGTAGGGGATATGCTGAAAGAAGGCAGCCACCTGATATTAAGAAGGGAAAGCAATAATCCCTATGATGATAAAGCTATTGCCATTTTAGACCTGGACCAGAATAAACTGGGGTATTTGCCTCAGAGAAAGAATGAAATTATATCCAGGCTGATGGATGCTGGCAAAGCCATATATGCAGTGGTAGAAAACAAACAAAAAAATGGCGATTACTTACAAATAGGCATAAAAGTATACATGAGGGAGTATTGAGGAGGATTATATGGTATTTGGCAAAGAAATAAGCATGGAGACTGAAGGCTATTCAGATATAAGGGATATGACCTCATTGGTTCAACAGGTGATAGGCCAATCCAGGCTAAAGGAAGGTGTAGCCTGTATATCAGTAATAGGATCTACGGCTTCGGTGTCTACCATGGAATTTGAACCTGCTTTAGCAGAGGATATAAAGGATCAACTAGAAGAAATGGTATCCAAAGATAAGGTTACCAGGCATTCCCAGACCTGGGGAGACGATAACGGTTTTTCCCATATAAGGGCTACCCTTATGGGTCCCAGCACCACCTTGCCTTTTAAAGAAGGACACCTGGTACTGGGTACCTGGCAGCAGGTAGTATTAATAGATCATGATAACCGTCCCCGTACCAGGAGAATCTATGTGCAGGTGATAGGGCAATAGAGATAAAATATTGTTTGAAAAAAGGGATGTTTTCTACTATTATGGGTAAATGCCCAAAAATAATAGGAGACATCCAGATGTATTTTTTTGAAAAAATAGGTATAAGGATTGGCCAAAAAATACTTGATTTTGGCTGTGGTAAGGGCAACTACACCATACCATTAGCTAGGGCCATAGGCAGAAGGGGCTTGGTCTATGCTATGGACTTAAGGGCAGATACCCTGGATAGCCTTAAAAAGAGAATATTTTTTGAAAAGTTAACCAATATTAAGATCATCCACAGTTCAGACAAACTTAAGATACCACTGGGAAGAGAAATTCTAGATGCCGTATTTTTATACGATGTAATACATGACCATTACTTTACGGATCAGGAAAGAGCAAGGCTGTTAGTGGAAGTCAACAGAATATTAAAACCTGGGGGGCTGCTTTCAATCTACCCTAAGCATATAGAGGTGGAACGGGTGATAGAAGCAGTAGAACAAAATAATTTCAATCTCAAGCAAAGAATGCAGGTAACCCTCATTCATGATGATGAACCAGTAGAAGATGTTATCTTAAATTTTTCTAAAAGTTAAAATGCAATATAGCGGGAGGCAGGGCATTTTGCCTGGCATAGAACCCTTTGAAAAACATTTTAAACAATACGATAGATGGTTTGATGACCATGAGTATGCTTATCAGTCTGAGCTGTTGGCTATAAAAGAGATAATCCCTCCTTTTAAAAGGGGAATGGAAGTAGGGGTAGGCACGGGAAGGTTTGCCCAGCCCTTAGGCCTAAGGTATGGCTTGGAACCTTCCGCAAATATGGCAGAAGTAGCCAGGAAAAGAAATATTGAAGTAACTGTAGGGGTAGCGGAAAGCATGCCCTTTAAAGATAATAGCTTTGACCTGGTATTGATGGTAACCACGGTTTGCTTTTTAAATGATATAAACCTGGCCTTCCAGGAAGTGTCAAGAGTATCGGAGCCCGGAGGTTGGCTGCTAATAGGGTTCATTGACAAGAACAGCTTAATGGGAAGATTATACCAGGCTATAAAACACCAGAATATATTTTACCGGGATGCTGTTTTCTATTCCGTGGCCCAGCTTACCGGCTATATTAAAGATGCGGGATTTATTAACCTTACTTACAGCCAAACCTTGTTTAAGCCTGTCCAGGATATGGAGGGAGTAGAAAAACCCTTAAAGGGGTATGGACAAGGTTCTTTTGTAGTCATAAGGGGACAAAAACCAGGCGCCTGAACAAATACAATAATTGATTCTTGCGGCTATCCTGGGGCTAAATATTTAAAAATGAATCATTGGCAGCAAAAAGTATAGTTTCAGGCAATCAGTAAAAAGGTTTAATTAGGATTAATTGATAGTAAGCATAACCAGCATTTAACCGGGCTCAGAGATATCCAGCTTATAGACCCTCCAGGTCATGGCCACATTTCCCATCTTAAAGATTGGGTTGATGATATCCATATTAATATCCGCCAGCTGGGAAGCAGACCCATGGTGAATATTTGCGGCAATGGCTTTTTGGGCAATGGAAAAGTATAGCCTGGAATCCAGCCCGTTTTTCCGGTATTCTTTTTTTATACCTAAAATAAATAACCTTAACCGGTCAAAATCTTTGGTTTTAAGCTTCTTTTTAATGGAAAGAAAGATACATAAATCCCTTTTTAGGTCCCTCAGGTTAAACCATCCAGTACCAGCCCCAGGGGTTCTCTGGCTGTCATAATGGCTTATAACTTCATTTATATCGGGTAGATTTACCGATACCGCTATGGGCCGGCCGTCTTTTTCTGCTATAAATATAAAATCCTGTAAGGCAATTTCTTTTATCCCTAAAGCCAGTACCTTAAATTCTTCATCAGTCATCTTTACCTGCTGGGGATGATGGCCTTCATTCCAGATAGTATTATAAAGGTCCCTGATAATTACAATTTCCTGGTCCATTTGGGAAAAATCAATGTTTCTTATATGGTATCCATTGGACTGATGGTTTCTTTTGCCCCTGTTTATCCTGGCAGTAACCCTGGTAATCTTATCCATATAATCCTTGGATAAGATGGAATCGGTGCTCACGCTATACCAGTCATTTTTTTTGATAAACCCGTACCGGTTAAAAAAGTCCTGATAATAGGGAGGGTGATAGGGTTCCATAAAAGAAGGCTTATTTTCAAAACCATCTACCAGCAATCCCACCTCACCGGCAGCATTAAATTTTGCTGGCCCAATAACTGTGCGGCAACGGTTTTCCCTTAGGTAGGATATGGCAGCATCCAGCAACATAAAAGCGGTATCCTGGTCCGGTATGGATTCAAAACTGCCTATCCAGCCGGTTTCCGGCCGGTAATTTCTATCTATGAAAGCTGCTATACGGCCTACCGGCTTAGACCCCTGGTAAGCTATAAAGTATTTTATTTGTGCATGATCAAAATAAGGGTTTCTCTCTATCAGAAAGGGAACTTTGGTCCGGGTGCAGTTAAAATCTGAAAGCTCCTGTAAAATTAAAGGGAAAACCTTTTGTGACTGGGGGCTGTGGTACCATTCAATATGATAAGGTACAGCTACAAATTCCTTAACCTGGTTAAGGCTAAGGCTAGAAGTTTGACCGGGTACATGTTCCCCCAGCGGTTTAATATAGGTATGGGCCATAAATCCTTTTGGTTACAAAGTTCAGCTAATGATATAGGTATTCGGCTTTAATTACAATTAAAAGTTGAATAAAACTTCACAGCCAGCAATTTTAAAAAGTAAGCCTCTTTTGG
>JAQVDY010000059.1 GCA_028698215.1 Actinomycetota bacterium
GTATTCCCTTGATGGAAAAACATATTTTAAAAGCTAAACCCAATTATGCCCATTACCAGAAACAGGTGTCCATGATTATACCCTGGCCCCGATTTAGCCCACCCGAGCAGCAAAGCCAGGAAGGATAACTTTTTATCCAGCCCTAATACCAGACTAAAAAAATTATTGATAGCAATATTCTCTCCAAAAATTCTATGTTGCCTGGTTCCAAAAGATTCTTTTTGGGCTGATGGGCAAGGTTAGCTTTTGTTAGGGGGCACAGGAAATAATGAAAATTGAAATTCTATCTGCTGAATCACTGGGGACAAGAGGGATGTGCTGTATGGTAGAAACGGCCAAGCAAAGTATTCTAATTGATCCTGGCCTGGCTCTTGGTTATAGAAGGAAAAATCTTCTACCCCACCCATTTCAAGTAGCTATGGGGGCTAAAATTAGAGCAAAAATAGTAAATCGTTTTGCCCTGGCTACGGATGTAGTATTTAGCCATTTCCATGGGGATCATGTGCCCCTTAAGAATGCCAACCCCTATCAGCTGTCCTTAGCTATAATCCCTAAGACCAAACCTGGGTTGAGAGTATGGTCCAAACCTAGCAATTCTTTAGGGAACAAGGAAAAAGAAAGGGCAGAGGACATTTATAGAAGTTTAGGGGAACCCTGTACTAAATCAAGCAAACACCTCAGTTTTTCCCAGCCTGTTATTCATGGTGAGACCCGGCCGGGCGGGGTAACCGTTATAATGACCAAGATAGAAGATGACATTGTTTTTGTACACGCTTCAGATATACAATTATTAAACCACCAGGTAGCGGCAGAAATAATACAGTGGAAACCTCATATTCTATTTGCCTCAGGTCCACCTATTTACCTTAAGGACAGATTAGACAGAAACCTGTTAGAAGCAGCCAGGGAAAATGCACTCAAGTTATCAGAGAAAATAGAAACAGTCATATTAGACCATCACCTGTTAAGAAGCCGAGAAGGGCTGCAATGGCTGGATGAGGTCAACAGCCGGGCCAAACATCATATCATATGTGCTGCTGATTTTATGAACTTACCCCGCCGCTTATTAGAGGCTGACAGGGAATTCCTTTATTCAGTTATGCCCGTTCCTGAAAATTGGCATAAGCTTTATGCCGAAGGAAAGGCTGGTTTTAGTAAATATTTCAGATTACCCTGAACTTGCCTGGTTTTAGAACCAGAAATTATCTGCACCCTATATGCTTTAAAAGATGATATTTTTTATTTTATCTATAAATTCAGCCCACCCAAGTGTATACTGTGGCATAAAAGAAAAAAATTTTAATATGAATAACGCTATTGAAGTAAAACAACTGGTAAAGAAGTTTGGCTCCATTGCTGCAGTAAATAATATCAGCTTCAATGTAGCCCAGGGAGAATTCTTTGGTTTTTTGGGACCCAATGGAGCAGGGAAAACTACTACTATAAGGATGCTTACCGGAATTATTAAACCCAGCAGTGGAAGCATCTCGGTGATGGACTACAATATTAGCACCCAAACCCTCAAAGCCAAACAGAGCATGGGTATTATTCCAGAAGTTTCCAATGCCTACATAGATCTCACTGCCTGGCATAATATGATGTTTCAGGGTGAACTTTATGGCCTAAATAGGAAGCAGCGAATAGACAGGTCAGAAAAACTTTTACAGGAGTTTGAACTGTATGAGCGTAAAAACCAACTAGTTAAATACTATTCCAAAGGGATGAAGCAGAGACTGATTATATGTATGGCCCTTTTAAACCAGCCTGAGGTTTTATTTTTGGATGAACCCACTTCCGGTTTAGATGTAAACAGCACCCGTATTATCAGGGCCAAGATTAAAGAGTTTAATGCGGGTGGCACTACCATATTTCTCACCACCCACAATATGGAGGAAGCCAACCAGCTATGCGACCGGATAGCAATAATAGAAAAGGGGGTACTGGCAGCGGTTAATACTCCCGAGAACTTAAAGCTTACTACTAAAGAATTGCAGTCGGTGGTAGTGGCTTTTGAGGGCAAAATAGATTTGGATGATTTAAGTTCCATGCACAAAGTAAACCGTGCAGAAAAAGTGGGTGATAAATTTAGGCTTTATACCAAGAACCCAGGGGATTTATTGTTTGACCTGACAGATATGGCCAGAGACAGGAACCTGAGGATAATTAGCTTAAACACCACTACACCGACCCTGGAAGATGTATTTTTACAATTAACCAAGACTTAGGCAGGTTATTTTATGGCTATTGAACAATTGGCAAAAGCATGGGCTATATGCAAAAAAGATATTCGTATTTACTTTTTTAAGGCACCAGTATTAATATTTGGGGTACTGCTGCCTATCTTTCTTTTCCTCGCATTTGGGCTGGGCAGGAACATTTCTACCCATGATCTGCTGCCTGGCTTAATTTCGATGGCTCTTTTTTTTACAGCTGCCGCAGTAGTTCCCTTAATTGCACCCTGGGAAACTAGGACTAAGACTTTAGAGAGGCTGGTTTCATCACCAGTCCTGATATCCACCATAATCCTGGGAGACATTTTAGCTTCTTTTTTATTTGGCCTGATTATAACTATAATTCCTATTATAGTTGGACTGTTGATAGGGATTAGCATCCAATACGTGCTGGTTTTCATACTGGGTATTATTTTGGCTTCTTTTTGTTTTTCCGCCCTGGGATCCCTAATGTCTACTGCGCCCTCTGATACTCCGGCCAATATTAATATGATAACTACTGTAGTGAAATTTCCCTTGGTGTTTATAAGCGGAATATTTATACCCATCCAGGATATGCCGGCTTGGAGCAGGGTTCTTTCCTATCTTTCTCCCCTTACCTATTTTACCGATTTAACCCGGTTTTCCATAAACCAGGAAAACTATTTTAACATCGGCATCGACTTTTTAGTCCTTATACTGTATTCCATATTATTTTACCTTTTAGCCATTAAGTTGCATCAAAGAAATATACCCAGAAGGATATAGCTTACAGCTGTAATTGGAGCATGGGAATGGAACAACCCTGTTTTACCCCTAATTTTTTTTTAATTTACTCAGGGCTAAATTGAGAATTATAATATTATCCATGGTTACAGCCAGCCTTGGCAGTACCAGTAATAATTATTAAATTCTAAAAAGGAAGAAAGCTAAATGTATGCCAATAAGAGTATAAAAATTATTCTGTTACTGCTGGTT
>JAQVDY010000060.1 GCA_028698215.1 Actinomycetota bacterium
GCTTATGCTGGGAATAAAGGAAAATAGGATTGCCTATTTTATTACTTATTTCATTGTTTTTTTAGCAATGTTTCTAGTTACCAGGTTTATAGATAAAAGCTTTAAGATAAGCTGGCCTATCATATCAGTATCATTTTTGGCAATATGTTTGCTAATAGTAATAACATTTGTAATTGCTAAAAAGGTAAGCAAGGAAAGAATTATTACTACCATTGACTAGTTTGTGGCAATTTCCATGTCTAAATCAATACAAGGCGGAGTTCTAATAGTGTAGGTATAAAATAACATTGTATTGATTACAGGGCCAGGGGCAGAAAAATTTTATACTTCAATCTTTCTTCTGCTATCAATCTATTTAAGAATATAAATGAAAGCCGCTATAAAGGGGCTAACCAAAATTGAAATATATATTAAAGTAATCCAGGACTGGTAATCAACATACATCTCTTTAAAGGTCATTTTCCAGGGGTGTTTTATTAGTACCCATCCCAACAAGTCAAATACTATGGTAATAGCGGTCCCATAAAAGAAATAGTACTTACCACCCTCAGTAAAATTCTAAACTAACCTATACCAGATTGGCAGTTTTAGAAATTATTTACCCATATGGACCCAAGTTTTATGGTATCTATTCTAAAATATTTGCTTAACCCTTATTCTTTTTCTAATAATGATAAGGTAAACTATTCTATATTGGTAATTATTCTTGAAGTTATTAAAAACCAACCACCCAAGGTTTATTTTAAGATGAAAACAAAAAGAAATTTAACAATAGCTTTAGTAGCTTTGTTGTTGGTTATTATTGTAATAGCTGGCTTTTCCATATATAAGTTAAGTAAGTCGCGTACATTCCAGGTGTTTGGGGAGCTGGTAAACAGAGTAAATACCAATAAAAAGGCAGTAGCATTAACATTTGATGACGGGCCGTCTTCAAATATAGAAGATGTGCTGGACATACTGGCAGAAAAAAATGTAAAGGCCACTTTTTATGTTATCGGGCAGAATATCGAAACATATCCTGATGAAACAAAGATGATTGTAAGGCAGGGGCATGAACTTGGAAATCATTCCTACTCACATCAACAATTAATTTTTAAATCTAAATCCTTCATCCAGAATGAAATAGATAAAACAAATCAACTTATACGTGGTTCAGGATATGAAGGGAAGATAACATTCCGTCCGCCTAATGGAAAAAAGCTTTTTGTGTTACCCTGGTATCTTTCACAGCAGGGCATTGAAACCATTATGTGGGATGTAGAGCCAGATACCTATTACAGTGGTGATGCAAGTCTTATTGCCCAATATTCAATACAGGCTGCTGGCCGGGGTTCCATTATATTGCTTCATCCTTTTTATGGTAATTATGAAGCTGATGTGGCTGCTTTACCTGATATAATTGACGGTTTAAGAGCCAAGGGTTATGAGTTTAAAACAGTTAGCCAACTGTTGGACTATAGGTAATAGGACCAGTGGTTATAGGATTTATTTAATAAAAGAGGGGCCAAAACGGGGCTAAGGCTGGCCAGGGCGGTAAAATACCAATACTAATAATTATGGAATTAGATAATTTAATAGATTTGCCATAGCTTTTTAGAGGTATAAAAAATTGGATTTTCCACCCCTCAATTTTAGTATTCAATTTTTAAGGCTGGAAAAAAAATATAAAAAAATTTAAATTAATATTATCAGGCAGCATTTATGCCGTTTTGATCCCTAATAGTAAAAAAGATTAACATAAAAATAAATGGCAATTAATATACCTTTTGATATAAAAAATACAATAAACAGCCGCAGGTCTGTCAGGAGTTTTAAAAGCATACCGCTTAGACCGGAAACCTTAAATACAATATCGGAGTTTGCAAACAGGCTGCAATTGCCTTTCTCCTGCAAAACCGAAGCCAGGTTTTTTAAGAGTGAACCGGTAAAACAACTATATCCCACTATTCGGTCGCCAATAGATAATGTGGCATTTTTATCTGAAACCGATATTATTTCTATTGCAAAAACAGGTTTTGTTGGTGAACTGGTGATTCTAATGGCGGAAAGCCTGGGGGTATCCACTTGCTGGTATGGACATTACAGGCTGGAAGAGTTGGAAAGATTGATGCCTCACCTGCAGCACTCCAAGCAGCTGGAGGAAGCTAACCGGGGCTATGGCTATTCCCCGGGGATTACAGAAGGTATCCGGGCCATAAGTATTTCACCATTGGGATATTACCAGGATAAAGGCCTAAGGATGATGGACAGAATAACCAAATCCGCCCTTAGCTTTAAAAGAAAGACAGTAGGGGAACTTTTGGAAAATCCCCAAGACATTGAAAATCTTTCAGGTGATATGCTTTATGCCCTTGATCTGGCCAGAAAAGCGCCATCAGCAGCTAATTCACAAATGTGGCGATTTGGTTTTGAAAATGACTATAAGGCAGTTACTGTCGCCATGCCTGCAGGATATAAGCATTTTAAATGGGAGCATCCTGATGTGGATATTGGTATCTGTGCCAGCCATTTATGGCTGGGGCTTATAGACCGAGGGTACAGCCCCGATACATCAATTTATGAGGATAATGGCCGGGCAGTATTTAAAATATGTTTTTAAAAATTGTTTGCCTTTGGCTTATGGTGAAATTTATATTTTTCCCAGGTAGAAATGAAGAGGGAAAATATATTTAACATTTATCTTATATCAAATACGTGAAGAAATATTTTCATAATAAATATTTTTTTTCATCTCCATCTCTTTACTTGTTTATGGCTATGTTAGTGTTTCTCGCCCTTTTCCCTGCAGCATGCAGAAATGAAAAGATAATATCTTCCATAGATTACCCTTATCCCCGCGGTTACGTAAATGACTATACCCATACAATTTCAGAGGAATGGATGGTAAGAACTGAAGAATTTGTACAAAATGTTGAAAAAGCAACGTCATGCGAGATTGCGGTTGCTGTAATAGATAATCTCCAGGGGTACCCCATAGAGGAGTATGCTA
>JAQVDY010000061.1 GCA_028698215.1 Actinomycetota bacterium
TGCCGATCATCATCTTATATCTGGCCCTGCAGAAATATTTTATACAGGGTTTAAGAATCCAGGCAGCAGGAAGATGATGAGGGATATAAGCCCAAAGGGCTTTTTATGAAACAACACAAATTAAATATAAAGGAGGTAGAAGAATGAAAAGAGGAATCGTATTAGTGATTACTATAATCTTTGCTTTATCCTTCCTGGCTATAGGGGCAGGATGTGGCCAGGCTGCGCCTCCTGCGCAGGAAGCAGAAGCAGAGGAGCCAGCAGCAGAACCGGCAGAGGAACCAGCAGGGGAACAGCCGGAAGCTGAAACGGAACCGGAAGAAACAGTAACCGAAGATTATTCTGGCCTGGGACCATTAAGGCTGTTTACCGATAAACCTGGCTGGCAAAATGGATGGGATGCTGTTTTTGCTGGATTTAAAGAAAAGACAGGTATAGACGTGGAGATGACCGGTTATACAGAAATAGATACCTATACCGCTGCTGTAAAAACCGGCATCACTACCCAACAGGGTCCTGATGTGTTTACCTGGTGGTCTAATTTTAAATTGGAGGATCTGGCTAAAGAGGGGCTGTTGGCAGACATGACCGACATTTATGCTCCGCTGGAGGGAAAATATAATCCAGGCATACTGGAGAGTTTTTCCTACGATGGTACTGTATATGGGGCCCCAGTGCTAGTAGCTTCATGGATCATGCTTTATAACACCAATGTCTTTGACGAGTATGGCTTAAGCGAACCTGCTAATTGGGATGAATTTGTAGATGTTTGTGAAACCCTTAAATCCAATGGAGTTACCCCTATAGCTTTAACCATAACTGGAGGATGGACCAGTTTCTTCTGGTTCCAGCAGATACTGGCTTCCAATTATCCTGAAGCCTATAAAGCAGTTTGTGCTGGAGAGCAGAGTTATGAATCTGAAGAGGTAGAGCAGACTTTCCTTATCTGGAAAGATATGATTGAGAAAGGTTATTTCACCGATCCAGGGGTAGACCTGGGTGAAGAAATCCCTCCCATGTTTGCCCGGGGAGAAGTGGCCATGACCTATTGCGGCGACTGGTTTACTGCCTACTTTGACCAGATTGAGCTGGCTGGCGGCGAAGACTATTCCATGTTTGTAATTCCAGCCAAAGAAGCAGGAGTCCCCAAGACAGTTATATTTGAGGCAGGGCCTCTCTGTATTTCTGCCAATGCTGCCAATAAGGAAGCAGCAGAACTGTTTGTCCAATACTGGCTGTCAGACGAAGGCCAGCTAATATGGTCTGAAGCTATGAACTATATTCCGCCCAATGCGGATGTAGATACCGCTCACCTGGACAGCGTTAAAAAGAAGATTGCTGATGAAGTATTCAGCGATACCGAGGCTCAACTAATAGTAAGGTACTGGGAAGCAACCCTGGAAACCATTACCCTTCCCGCTTGTGCCGCATTGGATAAATTTGTCCTAAACCCTGACAGCTATATGGATGTTATGGCTGAACTGGAACAACTTTCCAGCCAGGCATGGGCAGAATTTGAAGGCCAATAGTAATAGGATAAAACAGGCGCAGGACATAAGTTCTGCGCCTGCCTGATACTCTTTTGGAGGATAGGAACTTGAATAATAGAATTAGAGGCAGCTGGACCAACTACCTGTACCCTTTGCCTGCCCTGCTGATGGTGCTGCTATTTTTAATAGCACCAGTGGTGTTTGTAATATATGCCAGTTTCACTGATTGGGATCTGTTGCATCCCATGAATTTTGTGGGGTTAAAGAACTACATCAGGATTTTCTCAGATGCTAATTTATTGGTTTCTACCCGAAATACCTTAATCTGGGTGGTACTCATATTAGCCATACCCATGATATTAGGTTTGTTGCTGGCCGTATTTATTAATAATGTCTGGTTTTCCAATAGGATAAAATCCATATTTTATATACCCCTGGCCATATCCGGGGCAGGAATAGGTATTATCTGGCGCTGGATTTTTTCCAGAAGCGGGCTCATTAATTCTATCCTGGTAGCCACTGGGATTTTCTCTGCCCCCCGCTCCTGGCTGTTAAGTGTGCCGGATAATACACTGGCCATGGTAGTGGCCAGCACCTGGCAGGTAACCGGACTTAATATGGTTCTTTTTTTAATGGGACTGCAAAATATTCCTTCTGAAATACTGGAAGCATCCAAGATTGACGGAGCTAGCGAGTGGCAGACCTTTACCAGAATAATACTGCCCCTGCTAAAGCCCATCACCACTATAGTGGTGATTTTAAATATCATTGGAAGCTTTAAGGTGTTTGATATCATATGGGTAATGACTGCGGGAGGTCCGGCTAGAAGTTCGGAAACCCTGGCTGTATCCATGTACAAGGAAGCGTTTAGCCTATTCAGGATGGGATATGGCTCTGCAATAGCTATTGTGCTTTCTATGATTATCTTTGCTATCGGCATAGCCTATTTAAAAATTGTAGCCAGGGAGAAATAGTTTTTAAAAGCAGCCGGTAAATTATTCTACCGCTAAACAAAAGATAAAAATTTTTTATCAATTAAATAAAAAGAGGTTTTAGATTTACGCTATTTATAATGATTTTCTGTCCCCGGCAGGCTGATTAAATATTGGTCCTTGCAGCCTGCAGCCCCTAAAAAAATCTTGACAAAAGGCATAATTGATTTTAGTATTGAAATCGATACCATATATAATTAATTGTTCAGATGTTCAAATAATTTAATCTTATAAATCTAAAGGAGGTGCAAGCCGAAAAAACCATTT
>JAQVDY010000062.1 GCA_028698215.1 Actinomycetota bacterium
CTTTGTGACTAAACTATAATTGATTACAGGTTTAGAAATTAATTACCCTATTTTCCTTAGCTGACTGTTCGGCTAATCTAATGGCATGCACTACATCCCTTGATTCCTGGGGGGTAATAACTGTAGGTTTCTGGCCATTAAGGATACATTTAACATAGTATTCTAACTCTTCTTTTAGAAAACCTCTTCTGGCTTTATGAACCACAGGCCAGTATCTTGCCTCAGGATAAGTTACTCCATTCTTGGTTATTATGGTAAAATTCTGTCCTGAATTATCGATGCTTACCATCCCTTTGTTCCCCACAATTTCCATCCCGGCATTAATGGCATAAGGCACATTGTCAGGAAGGCTCCAATTGTTTTCTATTACGGCAAAAGAGTCATCTTCAAACCTGAACATGGCCCAGCTGATGTCATCGTACTTTAGGTGAGGACGGGTATTTATTGATTGGGCAAACACACTTTTTAGCTTGGAATTGGAATACCACATCATAAGATCCAGGTCGTGTATTCCATCTCCAAACATAGCACTAAGCTTGTCCAAATGGGTCTCGGTGATAAAGCCGGCCAAGTTCCTTTTAGCGTACATGCTAACTACTTTACCCAGATTACCATTTTCAACTTCCTGCTTGGCCATTGCATATTGGGTATCAAACCTACAGATATGCCCTACCATGAAAGCCTTATCCGTATTTTCCAGTTCTTTTAAGATAAGGTCACATTCTTCAGTGGTATCGGCCATGGGTTTTTCCAAAAATACATGCTTACCTGCTTTGATAGCATCCATGGTGATCTTAAAATGGTCTTTAACATGGGTGGTGATAGATACCATGTCTATCTGTTTATCATCAAGAAGATCGTGGTAGTCGGTATAAGCTTTGGGTACATCATATTTTTGCGAAAGTTCTTTCAGTCTAGATTCAGTACGGGTACAAATTGCTGTCAATTCTGCGGCAGGGAGTTGTTTTAAAGTGTCGACATGGTATTCACCAAACCAACCAAGCCCAATGACCGCACATTTAACTTTTTCCATGATTATGCCCTCCTTTGGTTGAAAATTATTATCACTAATACTAATAATTTATTAATTATCTGCAGGGTAAAACTATTAATACATTAACGTTAATGCTAATTTTTGTCAAATGTTTTAAGACAGCAGCAGCTAGTTTTTCCTGATAAATATATTGGTATCAATTATTTCCTGTTGGCATTCAATGCTGCTTGTATTGTTTATTTTATTTAATAAAATATCCACTGCTGTATGGGCAGCCCCCCGTTTGGAATAATTAACTGTATTTAGAAAATAGGGAAAGAAGAACCTGGATTGGATATTGTCATAACCAAAAACATCGATGTCTTTCGGTATGCGAAATCCCAGGTTTTGAAGACAGGATATGGCTTCCCAGGCCATGAGGTCGCTGAAAGCGAATATCGCATCGAATTTAATGTTCTTGGCTACTATATTTTTTATGGCTTGTATGGTGTTGCCAGTAGTATTGCCAATTTCGTAAACTAAAGACTTATCAATTTTTAGCCCTTTTTCCCGAAAGGCATTAAGGTAACCCTGATACCTTTCTTGAGCAGAAGATATATATAAATGGGCATTCAGCAAGAGTATTCTTGTCCGGTTATTATCCAAGAGATATTTGGTAGCCAGGTAAGCCCCTTTTATATCACTGGATATTACATAATCAGTTTGAATATGGGGGAAATGACGGCCTAAAAGCACAAAATTAATTTTCTTATTTTTTAGAAACAGGATATCCTTATCTTCCTTTTGGCAAGGGCACAATATTATACCGTCTACTTTTTTACTCAAGGATAGATAAATTGCCCTTTCTTCCCTTTGGTAATTCTCATCAGTATTGACCACGAAAATATTGTAGCCATTCTGCCTAAGCCTGGTTTCAATATCCTTAACCCATATAGACATTAAAGGATCCATTATATCAGGAATTATGACCGCAATAGTTTTAGTAGAGCCTCTCCTAAGGGAGCCGGCTACTGCATCCGGTATGTAACCCAGCTCTTGGGCAATATTTCTGATTTTTTCCTTGGTTTTCTTGGAAATATCATGTTTGTCGCTTAAAGCACGGGATACAGTATTTATGGATACTTCCGCTTTTTGAGCTATATGTTTAAGAGTTACTTTTTTGGCCCTGGACATAGGTAAAATGATTTTATGCTTAATAGTTATGTTAAAGACAGCCAACATTATTGGACCTGACCGTTAATGCGGCAAGAGCGCTTTAACCAAATTGTTACTGATGGCTCCATGCTAACTTGGATTCTATCCAATTCTAATCCGGAGCCAAATGAACATTTACAAGCATAAGGCTAAACCTGAAAAGTTTCAAGATAGTTGGCATAAGTATAATAGAAATTAATATCCTGTCTCCATATTTTATTGATTTTTTAACTATTGGCAGGCTAATGGTACCAAAAAAGTAAAATGATAGTGCTTTAGCAGTCAGCAAGATATTAGTGAAAAACCAACTTTTAAAAATAATTATAATTACAATGGAGATTAACATGGTTGGAAAAAGGGAAAGCCGGGGATTAAAACTATTTGACAAATACAAACATTATCGTTAATGTTTTTACATGATAAATTTAGCGGTTTCGATAAGTTTTTTTA
>JAQVDY010000063.1 GCA_028698215.1 Actinomycetota bacterium
TTGGAGTTAGCCTATAAGCCGAGTTCTGTACCATCCTAAGATGGCAGCGGTCATCCATCTGGGACAAACATTACTGTTTGCCTCTAGCGGCCTTACCCGGGAGAAAGCGGGCCACCTTATACTCCCCTATTTGGCCTTGCTCTGGATGCGGTTTACCAAGCCAGCCTGTTACCAGACTGCTGGTGAGCTCTTACCTCGCCATTTCACCCTTACCAGTAAAACTGGCGGTATATTTTCTGTGGCACTAGCGTTGAATTTAAGCTTTGGCCTAAACCCACTGGGCGTTACCCAGCATCCTGCCCTGTAGAGCTCGGACTTTCCTCGCAATAAAAATTGCGCGACCGCTCAGCTAACTCCAGAAGTAATGATAAACAAATGAATAATAAAAGCAAGTTTTACTCTTCTACCTTGCCAAAGCTAACCTGGTGCTCCCCTTGGTAGGTAACCTCCTGGCTGTCTAAAGCCTGGTTTACCAGCTTATCTGCCTCCTGGTTCTGCTCCCTGGGCACCAGCCTTAAATCCACCGCCTTATAACTGCTTAGCTTTTGAGTAATGGCAATATATATCTTTAGCAGGTTTTCATCCTTAATCTTCCATATTTTTTTTACCTGGTTGTGTACCAGCTTGCTGTCTGTTATCAAAATTACTTTATCCGCCCCATACTTTTCCGCTGCTTCCAGTGCTTTAAGCAAAGCCTGGTATTCAGCTACATTGTTAGTCTGATGTCCAATGAACTGGCTAATCTCCTCTACCAGGTTTCCATCCTGGTCATAAATTACTATTCCTACCGCTGAAGGACCGGGGTTTCCCCGGGAGCCCCCATCAAAATAGATTTTTAGGTACTCCATCTATTCTTCCATTTCTTCCTTGATCTTATCCACTTCCGGCCTGTACAGAACAGACAGCCTGCCGCATAAAGGACATTTGTAAAGCTGCAGGGGATCATTTATCTTTTCAGCTTCTACAAAAGGGATTTCCATATTGCACACACTGCAAAAATTATCTTTTAGCACACTGACCGCTATACCGCCTTTTTTTTGTTTTACCCTTTGGTACTTTTCCATTTCCCCTGACGGTATGGTTGCTGCTATGGCTTCCCTTTTATCCTTAAATATCTTTATCTTTTCATCCAGCTGCTTAACCTTAACCGATATTTCCTGCTTAAGGCCCTCTATTTTTTGCTGTAACTGTCCTACCCCTTCCCTGGCCTTAGCCAGCTGGGGTTCCATTTCCTCAATTTGCATCATAAGTTCCAGCTCCTGATCCTCCAATTTACTATTGGAAGCCTCCAAAGCCTTATTTTCTTCCTGGTAATTAAGCAGCTCTTTGCTGCTCCCGATAGTTCCTGAAAACAGCTTATCCTGGTTAGCCTTTATTTTATCCCTCTGTATCTGTATCTTGTCTTCCAGTTTTTTACGGTTATGCTCCAGTTCACTGTAGCTGGCATTAAGCTGCTCTAAATTCTGGCTGGCTTCCAAATATTGTTTCTGGGTTTCAGCCAGCTGCTGGTTTTTTAGCAGCTCCTGGCGCTGCCTCTCTTGGCCGCCAATCATATTTTCCACTACCTGCAGTCTTAATAAATCCAGTATATTAAAATTGCTTTCCACTGTAATACCTCCAAGCCATATATCCCATTTTACTTTTATCCACCTTTATATCTACCTCTTCCTGGCCAAAATAATCAACCAGCCGGCGATACATATCTTCCATTGCCCACTGCTCGCTGCATCCATGTCCAATTTCTATTACTGTCTTTCCAGCAGCTGCCAGATCCAAAGCATGATGATAGCCTATCTCCCCTACCAGTACTGCCTGGCAATCCAAAGCCATCAAGCTATCGGCCAAGGAATTAGCACTGCCCCATACCACTGCCACCCTGGAAATATTTGAAGCGTTATTTCCGGATTTAGGGGTTGTCCATCTAAAACTCCCCAGGCCTAAGCTGCTGCTGATAGCAGCCAGAAAATTTTCTATATCCATCTTCTTCTTTAGTGTGCCGCATATGCCTAAACCTCCTTGTGCAAACCTATTCTCCAGCTTGGATATATGGTAGGCCGGCTGCTGGTAAGGATGCTTTTTTAAGGCTTCATCCAAAACTTTGTCCAGCACATCCGGGCTTACAATGCATTCAATCTTTATCTCCGGGGTAACCGAAAGCTGGCCCGCCTGGCCAATAAAAGGCTGGGCTCCCTGTTGGGGCAAAAAAGTCCCCTGCCCTGCACTGTTGAAAGTACAGCAGGAATAATTCCCCCATTGACCTCCCCCCGCCTGGCAGATAGCCTGCCTTACTTCCTGCTCATGCCCCTCAGGAACAAAAATAGCCAGCTGGTACCATGGCTGGCTGTAGGGCTGGATGCAGGATACCTCTTCCAGCCCCAGGCTTAGGCTGTAGTACCGGCCCAGCCCATCAGGCATGCAGTCATAATTGGTATGGGCCGAGTATACTGCTATATCCTCTTTTATCAAAGCCCTTATTAACTTCTGTCCGTAAGTCTTATCGGTAACAGATTTTAAGGGATTAAAGATCAATGGATGATGGGATATTATAAGGCTGGCTCTGCCTT